>QZKU01000013.1 GCA_003598085.1 Candidatus Abyssobacteria bacterium SURF_5 | reverse complement strand
CCCCCGCTCCCGCTCTTCGGGCGCGTTGTCGATGTCCTCGAATTTCTTTACGTCCGCAAGCCCTTTATTCGACAGGCACCGCGTGATCGCCGATGTCAAGGTGGTCTTCCCGTGATCCACGTGTCCAATGGTGCCTACATTTACGTGCGGCTTCGTCCGCTCGAATTTTTGCTTGGCCATGTATCCTCCTGATCTTGGGCAAAATGCCCGCTATTAAACCATGCAGCTTCCGAAATCTTCTTGACCTGCTGCTTCACGATGGAGCCCACGACCGGATTTGAACCGGTGACCACGTGCTTACCATGCACGTGCTCTACCGACTGAGCTACGTGGGCATCGAGCTGCGCTAGGGAAGGCGACACTGGAGCGGGAAACGGGATTCGAACCCGCGACCCTCAGCTTGGAAGGCTGGTGCTCTACCATCTGAGCTACTCCCGCATTGTGTTCTCTGTGGGGAGAGGAGGATTCGAACCTCCGAAGGCATCGCCAACAGATTTACAGTCTGCCCCCTTTGGCCGCTTGGGTATCTCCCCAACGATCCGCCGCTGGACGGCATGTTCCTCATGCTGGAGCTGGCGAAGGGAATCGAACCCCCAACCAGCCGCTTACAAGGCGGCTGCTCTACCTTTGAGCTACGCCAGCATAGCCATCCACAGGCGAAAAATCTTATCAAGTTGCTCGCTAAAAGTCAAGCAGGCGCAGGAAACACTCCGACCTCATCAAGAAATTTTAACAGAAACGATATCAAATGTCAAGGCTGGATTCCTCTTGCTAACTGCTTGACATAGTTGTAAATATGTGGTATGCTCGTTCGCCGGAAGGAACCGAATCAGACAGTACTATTCCGCAACAGCACGCTGTACTCCCAGAGAAACTTACAGCTTATGATTGAATCAGATTGGCAGAGCCCACCGGTTCTCGTCGTTGATGACGAGCAGGTAATGCAGGATGTGATGAGGGATATCCTCTCGGATTGTGGATATGTGGTCGACGTCGAATCCAACGGCGAGAAGGCCCTTGCGCGGCTGAAAGAGACGGATTATGCGCTCATTTTTGCCGATGTCCGCATGCCGAAAATGGATGGCATGGAATTTCTCCGACGGGCAAGGCATCTCATTCCCGACCTGGACGTTATAATGATGACCGGCTACGCCACGGTCGATATCGCCGTTGAGGCAATGAAGCTGGGCGCAACCGATTTCATAACAAAGCCGTTCAACCTCGAGCATATCAAGCTGATCGCGGCCAGGGCGATCGAACGCAAGATTTTGAGGAGACAGGCCCAGGAAGTCGAATACTATAAGAAGATATCTCTCACCGACGGATTGACGGAGCTTTACAACCATCGCTATTTTCATCAGCTTCTACAGACCGAGGTCAGTCGAGCAAAAAGGAGTGGGCGCGCTTTCTGTCTGTTAATGATTGATGTTGACGATTTCAAGTCGTACAATGATTCACTGGGGCATCCGGCGGGTGACGAAGCATTGAAGTTCCTGGGCTGGCTTCTCAAACATCATGCTCGCTTATCGGACGCCGTCTGCCGTTACGGAGGCGAAGAATTTTCGCTTATCCTGCCGGAGACGAATCTGGCCGAAGGCAGGCAGGCCGCCGAGCGACTTCGACGGATCGTCGAGGAGACGGAATTCGACCGCCAGGAGATTTTGCCGGCCGGGAATCTGACCGTCAGTATCGGGTTGGCCTGCTATCCGGATGACGGCAAGTCCGCCGAGGAAATCATTCAGAATGCGGATCGGTCGTTGTATCAGGCGAAGAAAGAGGGTAAGAACCGGGTGGTCGCCTGGACGGATATGTCGGCAAGCCTTCCTTCCGAAAAAAAGATCTGATCAAGCTCGAAACTACGCATTCTGTAAACTATCTGGCGGACATTCCTTAACTTTTTCCACATTCTCCACCGCTTCCCCCCAGAAGCTCCAGCGCATGAGGAATAGCCGGGCTTATGAAGGAAAAACACTCGCGCACCGCTTTGGGGCTTCCGGGCAGGTTCACGATGAGGGCGCACCCCAATGTCCCTGCAACTGCGCGCGAGAGCATTGCGGTCGGGGCGACTTGCATGCTTTTCATCCGCATTACTTCGCTGATGCCGGGCAGTTCTTTCTCAATGACGGAACGGGTGGCCTCGGGGGTGACGTCACGCGGGGCGATGCCGGTGCCGCCTGTTGTAACGATAAGATCGGCGGCCCGCGCCAGTTCCCTCAACGCCGACGCAATCTGATCCCGCTCATCCGGCACGATCCGGCGCTCCAGGATGGTCCCGCCCATTGCTTCGATCAATTCGACCAGGAGCTCGCCGCTCTTGTCTTCGCGCTCGCCGCGCGAGCCTTTGTCACTGACGGTCAGAACGGCCGCGCGGAATTGTATGGACGAATGTTGGTGTTTCATGAGGCGCCCGATTTCTCTTCAACGATGATCTCATCACCAACTCTAATCGTTCCTCCTTGGAGGACGCGCACGAAGATGCCTTCGCGCGGCATGACACAGTCGCCGGCCTGATAGTAAATGGCGCAGCGGTCATGGCATTCCTTTCCGATCTGCGTTACTTCCGCGTAACATTGGCCGATGCGGAGGCGCGTTCCGACGGGGAGTTCATGGAGCACCAGTCCTCGCGTGGTGATGTTTTCGGCGAAGTCGCCGTATCCAACATCGAGCCCGGCGTCCTTCATTTTCTGGATGCTTTCCTCGGCGAGCAGGCTGACCTGCCGGTGCCATGGGCCGGCGTGAGCGTCGCCTTCGATCCCGTGGTCAACCCGAAGAAGAACGGAGTCAACCGGTTTCTTCCTCATCCCTTTGTTCTCGCTGACCGATACTGAAACGACGTGTCCTTTTTTCATTGAAGCTTTCTGCCTGTAGGGGATCCGTTCATGTAACCAAGGTGTATCAGGGCGGAGTCGCGGGCGATCCGGCAGCCGCCGCTATTGACGCTCCATTGTCTTTTGTTTTTTGTATGTTCCGCTCTTGCCGCCGGTCTTTTCGAGCAACTCGATTGCGGTAATAGTCATGTCTTTCTGCGCCGATTTACACATGTCGTAGACGGTAAGGGCGGCGACGGCGGCCGCGGTCAATGCTTCCATCTCAACGCCGGTCTTCGCCGTCACTCGCACTTCGGCGAGAATCTCGATCGTATCATCGGAACTGCGAAAATCTATCTTGACGTTCTCGATCGGGAGCGGATGGCACAGCGGGATGAGAGATGATGTTTTCTTTGCCGCCATGATGCCTGCGAGGCGGGCCACCTCGAAAACATCGCCTTTTTGAATCTTTCTGTCCTGCACAAGGCGCAGCACATCCGGCTTCATCTTGATTGCGGCCCGTGCGCGGGCGGTCCGACGAGTCGGTTGCTTCGGACCGACGTCAACCATTCGCGAGGCGCCACTTTCATCGAAGTGCGACAGCTTACGCGTTTTTGTCATTTTTGATGATCCTTACCGCGGTTGCATCAAAGATGCAATACAGGTTTTCGCCGAGCTTCGGACCGAACTGCCTGTGCAGCTCGTGCGAGAGGATAACGGTGAGAGGGACCCCGGCATCGAGAAGCAGTTTCACGCTGGAATCGTGCATGGACATTCCGGTAAGCTTTGCGGGAAGACAGTTGGCCCCCGGCGAATTCAGCGCCTGCCGGGAGATAATGATATCACGGGGATCGATCGAGACCTGAGCAACGCCAAGCGCGGAGGCGGACACTTCGAATCCGGTCGTGGAGTTCAAAGTGATGCGATGCGTTCCTTTATCATCAACGATGACGCCGGCATACAGGTTTTCGTAAATAAAATCCTCCACCCTTCCTTCATACAGGGGAATCACCCGCTGCGCAAGCGAGTCCGCCTGATGCTGATTATGGGTTGAGAAAACGATCGTCATGCTTTTCTGCGCGCCAACTTTTTCTATGAACGATTCGATTTCCTTGGTATGCTCGCGGTCGATGCTGGCCGTCGGCTCATCGAGCAGGAGTACATCCGGCTCGAGCGCAAGCGCGCGCCCAAGAGCCACGCGCTGTTGCTCACCGCTTGAGAGTTTTCGCGCCTCGCGCCTCTCAAAGCCTTCGAGCCCCGCCAGATTCAGAACTTCCTGAATTTTCTCCCGGACATGTTTTCGGGACGCTCCCCTCACTCGCAAGCCGTAACCGATGTTATAGGCAACGGATCGGTTGAAAAGGTATGGCGGATTAGAAACCATTGTGATCCGCCGCGAGAACTGAATGTGCCGGCCCGACCCATTCCACAACGGAACCGAATCAAAGAGGAGCCGGCCGCTCGTGGGCCTGTCGATGAGAGCGAGGAGTCTGAGCAGCGTCGTCTTGCCGGAGCCGTTCGGCCCGACAAGCGCGCACGTTTCTCCTTGATAAAAGCGAAGCTCCGGAATCGCCAGGGCGATCGTTCCTCCGTACGATCTGGTTACATTTTCAAGTTGGTATATGATTTGTCGCGTCATGCTGTTTCTAATACGCTCTTTTGAGGCGAAAACTTTGGACCACCGCGTTTACCGTCAGTGCGATCAGGATCAGAATCAGCCCGAGCGCGATCGCAAGAGAGAACTCACCTTTCCCCGTCTCGAGCGCGATCGCGGTCGTCATGGTTCGGGTATAGCCCTCAATGTTGCCGCCGAGAATCATTGCGGAGCCGACCTCAGCGATCACGCGGCCAAAACCAGCCACGACCGCAACGAGGACCGCATATCTCGCTTCGCTGATCGTCGCGACCGCCGATTGAATCGCCGTCGCACCCAGCGTGCGCGCGGTTTCGCTCACCCGCATATCAACGGCCTTCGTCGCCGAAAGAGAAAGCGCAGTGATAATCGGCGCCGCGAGAATGAATTGCCCAATAATCATTGCGGCCGGCGTAAAGAGGAGCCCATACACCCCCAACGGCCCCCTTCGAGAAACAAAGGAGTATACGATTAGGCCGACAACCACCGTCGGCATGGCCATCGAGGTGTTGAGCGCAATTTCCAGCTGATGCTTTCCGCGAAAATGGCCGGCGCCGATGATGAAGCCGAGCGGCACTCCCACGAGGCTGGCGAGCACAACGGCGGTGAGCGAGACTTTCAGCGAGGTCCAAACGACGACGGCGAGCTCGCGGTCAAGCGTGATAATCAGCCGGCACGCCTTGAGCAAGGCGTCAATCAGATAATCCATATCTTATCCAGTAAGAGTGAACATTCAGAAAGACCATTCTCGGTTCCGACCCGATGCCGGCACGGCAAGCGGGAAAAACAGTAGCTGATTGTTCATCTTGAACGAGCCGATGATATTCTGCCCTTCCGGTGACGTCATCCATCCGATCAGCAGCATGGCGCCCACATAATTTGTGTGGGCATGAAGCGCCGGATTGACGGCCATGATGCCATACGGATTGAACAGGTCGGGATCGTCCTCGTAAAGAACCTCGAGTTCGAGCTTATCGGAAAACGCAAGCAACGTGCCGCGATCGGTCAGGGTATACCCGTTTTTTTCGTCTGCCATCGTGAGAATGGCGCCCATTCCCTGGCCGGCTTCCAGATACCACTGCCCCCCCGGCTCGACTGCTGCCGCTTTCCACAGCTCCTTCTCTTTCTTATGGGTGCCGGAGTCGTCTCCCCGCGAAATAAACGGCGCCTTCGCCTTTGAAATCGCGCAAAGTGCTTCGGCGGCGGAAGGGCTTTTCGCGACTCCGGCCGGGTCAGACGGGGGCCCCACAATGACGAAATCGTTGTACATAACGTCGCGGCGATTCACGCCGAACCCCTTTTCAATAAATTCATCTTCCGCCTCGCGCGAATGAACGAGCACGGCATCAACGTCTCCGTTTTCACCAAGCTTCAGCGCCTTGCCGGTGCCGACGGCGATCACGTCAACTTTCATATTGTATTTCTTCTCGAACGGCGGCAGGAGCACCGCCAGCAGTCCGGAATTGTCGGTGCTGGTGGTAGTGGCAAGCCGAATACGATCTTGGGCAAGAGCGGGAAGAAGACCTAACCACAAAGACACCAAGACACAGAGAAGAAAGAGAAAATAACTCGATAATCTCTTTCTTGAGAAGAAGGAGAGTGACCTCTCGTTTTCTCGGCTTACAGTCTTACTCGTTCCAATTTCGCTGCTGATCAAACGCCAACACTACACTTTCTATTCGTGTATTCGTTCGAGTTCGTAATTCGTGTTCGGTTAATCTTCAATCCAAAGCGTGTCCCGGACTCCGATCCGGGATCTAAAGTCCGTCCCGGCTCTTGATCCGGGATCCA
This sequence comes from Candidatus Abyssobacteria bacterium SURF_5, assembly GCA_003598085.1. Lineage (NCBI taxonomy): Bacteria > Pseudomonadati > Candidatus Hydrogenedentota > Candidatus Abyssobacteria > Candidatus Abyssobacteria bacterium SURF_5. Next base: position 30,291 of record QZKU01000013.1, on the reverse strand, counting down.
AAATAAAATCAGCCAGTCCCATACCTCGTGGAACTGGCGTTTGTCCCGTTTCTCCTTTCCGAGGATGGGTGGCGCAGAGGTTTCCCTCTGCACCTGCCGTTCAACCGCCATGGCATTTCTCCACCGCAGGCCTGTTGAATCGAAGAAACTGCGCTTATTATATCGTATGCAAAAGCACGCCGTCAATCTCGATCCAATTGTTCGGCGTCCCTGATCGGCAGGCCGCATTCTCTGCAGGAAAGAGCGCCCGATGAAATCCGATGACCATTCGGACATTCTCTTTTTTCAACTGCTGTGACTTGCCGGATCGCGGAATACCACGTCATGAATAAAAATGCATACAGCGCCATCCAGGAAGACGAGAAAAAGCGGATACTCGACGCCGAAATCTCGCCGATCCTCATCTTTGTCTGCCAATCCGGAGGGGCAAAAAGGGCGAAAGCAAGAATGGCATACCCAAAGCACAAACCGGTCATCAGCTTCATCCATTGCGGAGACCGGCGCAACAGGACATCCCGGATATCCCTGTGCTTCTTTTTTCTCGTGACATTTGCGATGCCGGCCAACCAAAAAAAAGCAAAAACAAGATGAGGAGCCCATGACATCGCTGCCATGGGGTGTATTCTGCCAAAGAAAGTCGCAACATGAGCAAGAAGACCCTGGACGAATCCCACTGCAGCCAAAGCCAGGAACGGATATCTCAGGCCTGGCAGCTTGCTTTCAGAATGAGAACGTTCCCGGCCGTCCCTCCTGCTGAATACCGAACAGAAGACTGCAAAGGCCGACACATAAAACAACATATACGCGCCGCCAAAAATTCGAGGAACCGTGGTAAGAATAGCGGTCGCAAAGAGGGGTTCTGCGGCTTTATCTATATCCATTCGCATGAGGGAACGCGTGAATAAGAGAAGGAATAAGAGATCGACGACCCACAAATAGAGGAACGTCAAGATGCCATACCCCGCGATGAAGGACGCCATCTTTCTTACCCACGGCGGCCCGCCGTGAAACACCTTGTGCCAGAATTTTTCGCCGCTCCCCTTGCCCTTAGCAAGCCACAGCGAGAGGATTGCTGCTGGTAGCCAAACTACAAAAATTCCATAATGGAGTCCAAAAAATAATTCGGAGAGTGGGTGTTCAGGATCTTCGGCAATATGCATTAGCACGCCGCCGCTAATCGGAACCAGCCAAACGAGTGAGCTAAGATGGATGGCTAGACTGAAAGCGAATCCTGCGAACGATAATACCATGAATGGGAAAACGAAGATTTTTGGGGAGCCTCTCGGATAACCCTCGATTCCACAAGCTGTCTTTCTATCGTTCATCTCCATTATTCCCGTCCCAAGCCATCGATATCTGTCGCCGGCATACCACATTTCTCGCAGAATTTCGCTTCTGGAGAAAGAGGATGTCCGTTCGGACAGCGCCGGAAAACCGGAAGGCTCTCCACCTTCACCGCCGAATACATGATCGCCAGCGCCGCCGAATAGAATGCCATCCAGTGGCCAGAGAAACCGCGATGAATAAGGGAGGGAACCTCTGCATTTCGGCCGCGACCCAAAAAAATAAAGAGGACGAAATTGATCATGGCATAGCCGAAGAAGAAGAGAGCCATTCGCTTCATCCAGGGGGGGCAGCCACGAAGCGCCCCTTTCCAAAGATCCCTTTGCTTGTATTCGCGCGTGAGTGGCCCCATGACCAAAACGGCGGGAATCCAGACAATGAAAATGCCGATATGGAGAAGCAAGAATGATTCCCCGAAAGGAGGAGGTATCGCGAGTAAAGCAGAAACGTGGACAATAAGGCTCAAAATGAGCCCCAGGACCGACAAGGCGATAAATGGATAGAGCAGTCTTTTCAGCAGGCTTTCCATCGTTGCTTTTCTTTCATCGCCTCGGCCCATACCTGCTGTCCGCTGGTATCAACGGATAATTATTATCCCTTGCAGGTCAGGCCGCCGTCGACCGGCAGGAGGACGCCGGTGATATATTTGGACTCGTCCGATGCCAGGAACAGCGCGGCATATGCGACGTCCCACGCCTCGCCCATGTGGTTCATCGGCACGGCGGCATCCCGCATCCGGATCAAATCTTCTTTCGCGATGCCGAGGCGGGAGGATATTCCCTCGATCGCCATCGGAGTGTTGATGAGGCCGGGCAGAATTGCGTTGGCGCGAATGCCCTGGTGCGCGTACTGCATTGCGAGCGAGCGCGTGAATGCGTTGACGCCGGCCTTGGAGGCGCTGTAGGCGATCATCGGATACGGCGCCATGCGGATCGACGCGAGCGAAGAGATATTGATGACCGAGCCGCTGCCCTGGCTCTCCATGTAGGGCAGCACATATTTGCAAGTGAGAAACATGCTCCTCAGGTTCACGGAGAAAACCTTGTCCCAATCCTGCTCGCTCAACTCGACCGGTCCGCCGCCCTCGCCGATGCCAACATTGTTGTGGAGGATATCGATTTTCCCGTACTGGTCGATGCACGCCTTAGCCATCTTTTCACAATCCCGGGGAACGGTGACGTCGGCCTGAAAGGCAAATGACTTTCCGCCTTCCGCATCGATTGCCTTCTTTGTCTCTTCAGCCGATTCGAGCCGGTTGTCCACCAGCATGACCGACGCGCCCTCGCGCGCAAACAGGATGGCTGTCGCGCGGCCGTTGCCCATCGTATCGCCCGGAGTTGAGCCCGCGCCCACCACAATCGCCACTTTGTCTTTTAATCGCTTGGCCATAATTGTCTCCTTCGTGCCGCGGCCGGAATGACGGATTTGTTTTGCAGCATTATACATCAGTCGGAACAGAAATGAAAAAAGGGCGAGGCTTGGTCTTTCCCGGGTTAAGGTGCTTTCGCTAAAGCGATATCGGAAGGAGCAGAGGTGCGCGCGGTCAATAAAGCATAAGATGGATTCCCGCTACGTGATCAGCCTTTTCCGGCGGGAAACGAAATCCAGCAGCAGATATTCGCCGAGCCGCTGAGGGGAGGACAAGAATGCGCGTCCTTTGTTGACGCGCATCATCTGCTCGACGAAACTCACCAGCGCCGGTTTCTCATCGAGCATGAAGATATTGATGGTGATTCCCTTGCGGGTGAGGCGGACGACTTCCCTCATGGTTTCGGCGAAAATCTCGGGGGTGGGCGGATAATCGACAAAGAGGTCACCGTCCCGGCAGAAGGCAGTCGGCTCGCCGTCGGTGATGAGGATGATCTGGCGGTTTTTTGCATGTTCTCGCGAGATCAATTTCTCGGCCAGTTGCAGGCCGTCCTGAATATTGGTGAACGGGTGTCCGAGCGAAAGTCCCACGCACGGGAGGTCCTGAGTGGACAGCTCGCGCGCGTACGTGGCGAAGCCGACGATGTGGAGCGTATCGTTCGGGTACCGCGAGCGGATCAGGCTGTCGAGGGCGAAGACCACCTTCTTCGCCGCCTGCAGCTTGTTGTTCTGCGCCATGGTATAGCTGAGGTCGAGCATCAGCACGTTCGAGCACTCGACGGTTCGCGACTCGTCAAAAACCTCGAAGTCGCCGGGCCGGATGCTGATTGGAATGCGGCTCGCGTCGCGCTTGAGCGCGTTCATGAGCGTTTTTCCGAGATGGATGTTGAAGGCGTCGCCGAAGCCGTATGTTTTGGTTTCGTTCGTATTCGGCTGGCCGGCTCCTTTTCGGGCGACCTCATGGGCGCCAAGGGTTCCCGTCCGCAGGTTCGAGAAAACATCCGAGAGCGCCTTTCGCCCGATGCGCCTGACCGCGCGCGGGCTCAGCTTGATTTCATCGCTGCTGAACTCGAGGTAGCCCGCCTGCAGGAGCTTGTCCTGCACCTGCTTGAGGAAATTGACATTCGACATCGCGCCGCCCCCGAGCATCTCCGCCAGCAATTCCTCGTCAGCCGGCGAGAGCAAGCCCTTGCGCAGACGGTTTTCCAGCCGCTCAATCCTGAGAACGCGCTCGACGATTTTGACGGCTTCTTTGAGCCCGACCCCTTTGTGGCCGGAGAAACCGGGCTGCGCCTGAGCCCGCTCGATTGCGGCAATTTCGTCCGCGAGCGCGGTGAGCTGCGCCAGAGCCTGCCCGACCGCCGCATCGGCGGCCTCGTACTTCTTCAATTTCTGCAGCGCCTGCCCCGGCGAGTGCGGCACGCGCTGGAGCGAAGCCAGTCGCTGCGCCTCCTGGCGGCGCATCTCCTGCCATTCGTTCTCGATCTGGTGTTTCTTCAGATACAGGTCTTCATAAGAATTCTCCATCCGCGCGATGGCCTGATCGGAGGGGCGGCGCTCTCCGGAACGCATCTCCTCCAGCTTTGCGGCAAGATCGGCCGACTGGTGCAGGAAATCCTCCATTTTCGAATTATGGTCCTGTTCGGCGCAATGGCTCCTCTCGTTCAAGGCCCGAAGTTCCTCCCGCACAAGCGCCTGTATCTGTTTGCGCAACTGCTGTATCAATGGCTCGAAGGTATATTCCGACTGAAGGCGGCGGCGCAGCGAATGTGAGTCCGCTGCCAGACGATCCAGTCCGTCGACGGAGTCGCCGTATTTCTCCTTGACTCCTTTCTTAGAAAGTTTGAGCATCGCCTGCTCCAGGGAATTTTCCTCGAGCGCATGTTCTGCAAGCTCGTCCATGATGGTGTCGGCGTCCGGAAGGGCTTGATAAGGCTGGGCAGGGGCGGAGTACTTATAAGTGTTCATCGGATTACCCTTTATACCGAAGTTTTCCGCCCACTGACTCCTTATGGATTTGCTGATGGAGGTACAATCCTTCGAGAATGAATTCGGCGGCCGAGGCGTACATTGCCGGCGTGCAATCCCCGCACAACGACCGGGCAGCGGATTCAAGCGCCTCAATCTCCGAAAATTGCTGCAGGTACTGTTCCGACTCGAGCGAGTCCGATACCACCGCCGTCGCGCCATCATGAAACGCTTTGACGACTTCGCCGAGTGAACTTATATTGAAGTACTTGTCGAACGTCTCCTTGATTGCCGCGCTGATAAGGTGATTGACAAGTCTGTCTTCCTTGCCGTCGAAAGAGAACGATTCCAGCTCCAGCTTGCCGCTGGTTGACGAGACAATCGAGGGCAGGTCGCTTATCCTCGGGACCGCCTCTTTCTCGCCCAGCCTGATGGCGCGCTTTTCGGCGTTGCTGAGGAGACACTCAGTGTTGCTGATCGACATGCGCACGCTCACGCCGGAATGCTGGTTGACGTCCGGGTTCTGCCGCGCCAGAAACGTGATCTGCGTGAGGATGTCCCGCATGAACTCCGGCAACACGACCACATAGCCGTTCTCATCGAAGCGCCGGCGTTCCTGCTCGACAATGCGCGCCTCGACGTCCTGATTGGATGGATAATGAGTGCGGATCTGCGAAGAATAGCGATCCTTGAGCGGAGTGATGATGCGGCCGCGGTTGGTGTAGTCTTCCGGATTCGCGCTCGCGACGATCAGCACATCCAGGTTCAGTCGAACGAGGAATCCCTTGATCTGGACGTCGCGCTCCTGCATGATATTAAAGAGGCCCACCTGCACCTTTTCGGCGAGATCGGGCAGCTCATTAACTGAGAAAATACCCCGGTTCACCCGCGGAATCAGCCCGAAATGTATCACCTCTTCATCCGAGAGATACTTGCCTTCGGCCACCTTGATCGGGTCGACCTCGCCGATCAGATCGGCGACAGTCACATCCGGAGTGGCGAGTTTTTCGGCATAGCGGCGGTCGCGGCCGATCCATTCTATCTCCAAGGCATCCCCGAGTTCTCTCGCTTTCTTCCGGCAAGACGTGCAGATGGGCGCGAACGGATGATCATTGATCTCGCACCCTTTGACAATGGGTATCTCCTCGTCAAGAAGGTGGATCAGATTCCGGATCAGTCGCGACTTTGCCTGGCCTCGTTCGCCGAGAAAGATCATGTCGTGCCCCGACAGTATTGCATTCTCCAACTGCGGAATCACGGTATATTCATAACCGACAATATCCGAAAAGAGCGGCTCGCCGCGTTTCAATTTGGCAATAAGATTCTTCCGCATTTCCTCGCGAACCGAGAGAATACGGTATCGCGATTTTCTTAATTCTTTGAGAGTTTTTGGTTTCATATCCTAAAAAATTTGTATTTCCGGTCGAGCCGGAGCCTGTAATTCGAGATAAAACACCACTACAATTATAAATGCGATTTGCAGGATGTGTCAATACGAGGGACAGTCGTTTGCGCGAGAACCCGAAGACGAATTCGACCGGAAGAACCGCTAGAACCAGTGCTTGCTCCTGAAGTACAGAAGCATTAAGGCGCCGACAAGGAACATGAGAAGCGCTGTGATATAGAAGCCGGAGGGCCATGATTCCATGGGAATGTAAGCGAAATTCATTCCAAACATTCCGGTGATAAAACTCAGGGGGATGAAGATGGTGGCGATGATGGTGAGCACCTTCATCACTTCATTCGTTCGGTTGCTGATGCTGGTGAGGTAGGTATCGACCATGCCGGAGAGCATGTCGCGGTAGGTTTCGATGGTATCGATCACGTGGATGGTGTGGTCATAGACGTCGCGCAGGTACGTCAGCGTCGCCGGCTCGATCAACGGGGATTCTCCGCGCTCCAGCGCATTGATCATCTCCCTGAGCGGCCAGACGAATTTCCGGAGAAAAATCATTTCGCGCTTCATGATGTGCAGACTGTGCAGGCTTTCAGCCGTGGGCGAATCCGCGAGGTAATCCTCCAGCGCCTCGATGCGGTCTCCGAATGTCTCCAGTACCGCAAAATAGTTGTCCACAATGATGTCGATCAGCACGTACGCCAGGTAATCTGCCTTCATCTGCCTGATCCGCCCCTTGTTGGTCCTGATGCGCTCGCGGATCGGATCGAAGAGGTCGCCCTCCGACTCCTGAAAAGAAAGTACAAAGTTGCGCCCGAGAATCAGGCTGATCTGTTCGGCTTCGACCTCGACCGAAAGGTGCGCGGAGTCCTCACCTTCCTTCTCGAAGCTGTTGTGCAGGGAGAGCATCTTGAGGACGATGTAGAGGAATTCACCGTGGTCTTCCGCCTTCGGCCGCTGGTCGGTGTTCAAAATGTCCTCGAGCACGAGCGGATGCAGATTGTAACGCCGCCCCATTTTGTCGAGAATGTCCGTCTGGTGAATGCCGTCGATGTTGACCCATGTGACGGTCGGTCTCTCAAGATACTCGAACAACTCCTCGACTTCCGCCGCTTCCCTTTCCTCGAAGCGGCGCTCGTCGTAGTCCATGACGGAGATCCGGGGGTTGCCTTCGCGCTTCTTGCCCAGGTGAATCAGAGAGCCAGGCGGCGCCCCGGCCTTCTGTGAGCGTTTCGGCAGTTGTCTCTGAAGCGGCATAAGATCCTCTCGGAGGGCGTCAGGCTCCTCCTTTGCAGTGCGCTTGTGCTATAGCTGTCACTCATCTCCTTGATCAGGGGCACCGGGTTTCATCCACCGGTTTTCCATATTATATCGGCTCGCGGCGGGCAGCGCAAAAGAAGCCGGTTCCGGCGCCGCGGCCGTATTTTATCTGCCGGCACAGAATGGCTTTTCCATGGTCGAACAATGTATAATTGCCGTGATGGCGACTTCCTGAAATAAAAAACCTGAGGAGAGACAGCCAATGATACCCAGAGATCGAATGCTCGCCGCCATGGACCTGCAGCAGCCCGATCGGGTGCCGGTGTGGGAGATGGGATTCAACGAAGAAAGCATCATCAATATAGCAAGACATTTCACGTCCGATTTGCCGCCGCTCAAGCATGTGAGTGATATGACGCTCGAGGAGAAAATCAAGCTGTTCGAGGGCATCTGCACAATCGTCGAGTCGCTCGATCTCGATGGCGTCACGCTCCTTCCGCTCGGACCGCGCGAGCACGCGGGCGAGCATCTGATCCGCGACGGCGTCGGCATCGTATATCGTCTCAGCGACCATGGCGAGCCATTCCCGATCGACGGCCCGATAAAAAGCGCATCCGATCTTAAGGGATTCAGCCTCGGGGTCCCAAATGAGGGCGAGTTGGTCGGTCTTCAGTATGCAAAACAGAAATTCGAGGGGCGGCGCGCGATGGTGTTTTTGACGCCCGGCCCATTCCGCTTGAGTTGGGGCTTGCGCGGCGGGATGGAACACCTGCTGGCCGATTACCTGCTCGAGCCGAAAATGGCGCATTCGCTCGCGCGCATTGTTACTGATTACTATAAGGAATTCCATTCGATGGCGATCGATGCCGGCGCCGAGATCATCGCGCTCGAGGGCGACCTCGCGTTCAATACAAATACCTTGATGTCGCCTGCACAGTACGCCGAGTTCCTTGGCCCATATCATGCGGAGCTCGTCGACAACGTGCACCGCAAAGGGGCGAAGATTTTCAAACACTCCGACGGCAATCTGTGGCCGATTCTGGATATGCTTCTCGAGTGCGGGTTTGACGGCATTCACCCAATCCAGCCGCAGTGCATGGATATCGCCGAGGTGAAACATTACCTGCGCGGGCGCGCCTGCGTAATGGGAAATATCGACTGCATGTACCTGCTGCCGGATGGCGCCATTGAGGACGTGGAGCAGACGGTTAAGCACACAATCGAGGCGGCTGCGCCGGGCGGCGGCTACATCATGTCCTCATCCAACAGTGTACATCCGGGGTGTAAAGCCGAAAATTATATCGCCATGGTGCACGCGGCGCATGCATATGGAGTGTATAAATAATGCGGTCTGGGCTGTTTCCCCGTAGGGCGAAACAGGCTGCTGCCTTGAAAACAGGCATGGCGACTGAAAGACGGGATGCAGGTTCCACGAATTGAAAATATTGAGATCGTCACCAAAGTGTTTGGAGAATGGCCTTCGTTCCGCGATGGCGAGATCGTCCGATTGACTCTTGATCGCTCGGGCCCCGAAGGGCCTCGTCTCGAAGCACTGATATATGTATTCCTTCCAACCGGAGAAATCGATGAGCAAGGACTCTACATGCTCAGGCACGAATCCCTGGTCGCGCTTGAATTCATGGAAGTGGTCGTTGAAAAAATTGCGGGATTCAATCATCAGAACGTTATATTCGAGGTCATCATTTCAGAAATCGATCCTGCAGAAAATGACGGGAGGTGCTTCGAGGTGAACATCGAAGGGCCCTACGGTTGCACTGCCCTCTTCAAAGCAAAAAGAATATTCGTTCGCGACCTTATTCCTCATAGAACGAAGAGCGTTCAAACTCCAAGACGTGAGCGGCTCGAACACTGATAATGGGAGGGAATTAGCTTGCCCGAATGATAACGTCAGATCTTTCGCTTTCACTCAGGATGACAAAGAAGGCGCAAGATGATCTCCGAAAAGGCGATGGTGAGTTGGGAGAATCTGTTGCGGATCAGATATTCTTTCCAGGCCGCCCCTTCAAAGCTAAATCCGAAATTCATTTGATTCCCAGCTTTTTGACGATCTGGTCGGCGAGGGTATAGGGAGTTTCCGAGCTTTGGTCGGCGCTCTCAAGGTAATTGCGGATGAGCGCCTGAATCTCCTCGTTCTCGCGCACGACGGCCTCGATGCGCATCGCGATCAGATTGCGCAGCCGCTTGCGAATGCGCTCCTTACGCTTGGCCGCAAGGAGTTGCGAGTTTTTGAGAAATTCGGTATGCCTGTTTATTGCGGCAACCAGTTCCTGAATCCCCTCCCCCTTCACGGCAACGGTGAGAAGAACAGGGATTTCCCATCCGCCGCTCTCGCGCATCGAGAGCATCGCTTCCACCTCCCGCGCTAGTTGGGAGGCGCCGTCCCGGTCGGCCTTGTTTATGACGAAGATGTCGGCGATCTCCATCAAGCCCGCCTTCATCGTCTGAATGCCGTCGCCTGATTCGGGAACGAGCACCACGATGGTCGTTTCGGCGACGGACACGATATCAAGTTCCGATTGGCCAACGCCGACGGTTTCCATGATGACGATGTCCTTGCCGAACGCGTCAAGCACGTCGCCGACCTCGTTGGTCGCGACGGCCAACCCGCCGAGGCTGCCGCGCGTGGCCATGCTGCGGATGAAGATCTCCGGATCGAGCCCTATGTCGGTCATGCGGACACGATCTCCGAGGATCGCACCGCCGGTGAACGGACTGGTCGGATCGACCGCGATAATCCCGATTTTACTGCCTGCCGCGCGAAGCGATTTGGCGACATGAGTCGTCAGCGTGCTCTTACCGGCGCCGGGCGGGCCGGTAATCCCGATGCGGTGCGCCCTGCCGGTGGACGGAAAGATATTGTGCAGCAAATCCTCAAACCCGTCGGATCGGTTCTCCACCAGCGAGATAATTCGCGCGAGCGCGAGCTTGTCGCCCGAGCAAAACCGCTCATACAATTTATCCAATTTATCCGTTTTCATGATTCCATATTCGACTTGCGCCGCTTTCCGGCATCCCTCTTTTCCGGCTCCGGATGAAAAACCGCCCGCATTTTCGCCGTCTCACTCCTGAATTTGCCGATGGTGGCGAGAGCATCGAGCATCGCAATGACAATAGCCATCAACAGCAGAAAGAAGAAAATGCTCCAAAAGATGAAGAATGCGTTGACCGACTTTGTTAGATCCAGAACAAACACGCCAAGGAGCGCCATGACGACGACTACCGCAAGGATGCCGGCGCCTATGGTTCTCATCAGCAGGCGCGCCGTCCACCGGCTTTGTCCCCGGTTGTCGTTCATGCCGGCCGCCCTTTGGCGGGGGTTATGCGGCTCGCAAAGCCGCTCCGGCTCGTGCGCAGTGATTCCGGGTTCATTATATGCAGAGCCCTTTCCACTGTCAAACGGTTAACGGGAGCCTTCGCCGACAAGTTTTTTGCCCGCTTCTACCTTGGATACTTGATTTCGACCTGCTCGGCCCGATATTCCGGCGGCAGCATTTCATTCACTCTGCGCATGATGATCAGTGAGGCTTCATCGAAAACACGCTCGAATCTCTCCGCCTCGATCGTGTACGCCCTGAACTGGTTTCGCTCGAGCAGGCTGCGGAGCATGCGGGTGTTATCCAGGTTCACGACATCTTCAATCCGCTCGAATTTCCTCTCGATCCGGTCAAGAAGTTCGAAGCAAGATAAGGCTTGTCCGAATTTCACGACCGTATGCGAGCCGGGAAAACCATAGTACTTGAAGATGTTGTACCATTTGATGCCTTTCGGCAGTATCTTGTCGGTTCCCCATATTGCCGCGGGAATGACCAGGCCTTTGAACTCGAACGGGAGCTGAACGATGCCGGTCTTGATCGGTTGCAGTGTTCCGCGGTGACTGCGCGTCCCTTCAGGATAACCCAGGACCGGGCGTTTGCGCTCGAGCATCTCGTGCGTATTGATTGCCGTCCGCACCAGCGATTGCCGCTTGAGCACGTTCACCTCATGATACGGATTGGCGCCTGAACGATTCATGAACTCGATAAAATCGCGCTCGCGCGGAAGTTTGCCCGTGCTCTGTTTATACCATCTGGCAAAACACAGCTTCACGTTGGTGATCGGTATCTGGTTCGCTTTCCGGAGCACCCATCCAAACACCGGAAACCCGTAATACTTTTCCTTGCAAAGGGCCGACACCCTTACCTTCAGATGCTCATCGATCATGTTCATGATCAGAAAATGGTCGGCCCAGCTCAAATGATTCGAGAAAATAAATACGGGGCTGCCCGACTCAATCGCTTTTTTCAGGTTCTCGACCGTCTCGGCTTCTTGTCCTATCCTGAGCCGGATGATAAGGTTTTTCACCCATTTGCGGGCCACAAGGTCCCATCCCCACTCCGGAAACGGCTTCATGATTTCCTCGGGGCAGGGCTTGATAACGGCGTCGCCTCTGAATTTCTTATCCATATCTCTTTCTCCTCTCGAATTATACTGAAAGCAAAATCGCCAGTCAATCAAGCGGGGAAATGGCCGCTGGATGGCACCGCGAGGAGTTTGAAGGGAGATGATGGCGTTGCTATAATATAAGAAGAAGGATATGAGCATATGGCCTACGCTGATAAGATAAGAGCCTTTCCCGGATATCGCCGCGCAATTGGCGGTGTCTTCCTTACGATCGGCTACATCCTTTCCCCGTTGAGCTGGTGGAATGACGCCATAGTGAATATCCCCCTGGCATACGTGCTGGCGTGGATCGTCTCCCAATTTTCCGCTCGTTTGTTTTTGCCCGCCATGATCGCCGCCTATTGGGCCACCAACATTGCCGGCCTGCTCCTGATGCACCTCGGCGGCCTGCTCCTCTTCCGAAAGGAGGCAACCCGCAGCCAGATGCGATTAGGTCGCCTGATTCTCATCTCGACCATCTACACGCTTGTCATCGGTGTCCTGGCGAAGCTTGGCCTCTTCCCACATCCCTTCTAAAAGATGATCTTCAAACTCTTATCCGATTTCAAATGGCGCGATCGAGAGCGGTGAAACCTGAAAAGCGAGAGGATTGCCATTCCCGCGAAAACGAGGGTGGGAATTTGTCTTCTATGTTCCGAACGAACGCCTGAATAACTACCGAGGGCCGGGAGGATCGGAGGCGGGCTTTAAGTTCCTGCAGTCGATCTCATACACCTGCACCGGTTTGGAGATTCCCTTTAACTTCGTTTCTTCCAGGAAATGAGCGCGTGCAAGCTTTCCTGCGATTCTGTAAGTTTCCGGGCACATAAGAATCCGGCCGGACTCGGCGCGTGCGCATAAGCGGCTTGCCAGGTTGACGGTGCTGCCAATCACCGTATATTTCATCTGCTTTGGCGAGCCAATGTTGCCGGCGACCGCCGCACCCGTCGCAATTCCTATTCCGATGTCGAATGTGGGAGAACCTCTCCGCTTCCAGATCTCCTTCAGCGAACCAATGGTCTTCATCATCTCTTGCGCCACCGCTATAGCTTGCGCCGCATGATCCTCGCATTCAATTGGCGCTCCGAAATACGCCATGATCTCATCGCCAATATATTCGCCGAGGGTGCCTTTGAACTCGAAGACGACTTCCGACATTGCCGTGAAATATTCGTTGAGGATGGCGACGACATCGGCTGGCGGGAATTGTTCGGCAAACGGCGTGAATCCGCGAATATCCGCAAAAAGGACGGCAACCGAAGCATATTTTCCCCCAAGCCGGTCGGAATCCTGCTGGCGGAACAGGTGGTCCACTACGAGAGACGGCAGATATCGTTCGAGCGTTGTCAGCTTCCGTTGCTCTTCCTTGATCCGCGCTATCAACCTGGAATTCTCGATTGAATTCGCAAGCGCGCCTCCGACCGCGATCAGCAGGCGCAAATCCTCTTCCGAGAATCCGCCGGGAACGTTCAGCGCATCGACATAGAGGGCGCCAAACAAGTTGTTTTTGGTATTCAAGGGAACACACATGACCGACCGAATGCGTTTCCTCTTGATGCTGGTGACGTCTCTGAACCGCGAATCAACATACGTGTCCTTGGCCAGGACTGCGGTCGTTTGTCCGATCGTTCTGTTAATAATGGTCTGGCTGATGCTGACTGAAGCCGGCTCGCCCGACTGCCCCCGTTCCTTAAAGGCGACGGGGTACACGGATGCCAACCCCTCGTCGCAAAAGATAATGGCCGCGCGATCGGCAGGAAGGATTTCAAAGACAAGATCCAGCACTTTCCGCGTCAGCTCATCCACGTCAAGGATTTCCATTATGCTCTGATGCACCTGGTAGATGGCTGTCAGGTGCTTTTTCTGCTGTTCCGCCTGAGGCACTGTTCCGCTTCGCCGCTCCCTGAAGTAGGATTCATCCAACGATATGGTTTTTTGAATGTCTTCTCCAATATGATTCTCGTCCCGCTCGGACGAAATCATTACCTGCCGTCCATTCAATTCGTTGGGCTCTGAATGGAGCGAAAAGAGCATTTTGGCATCCTGCCCGAGCTTGATTACGTTTCCCGGTTGCAGGAATTTCCTGTCCACCTGGAGGCCGTCGACGAACGTACCGTACTCGCTGGAGTGGTCGATCAACAGGTAATTATTGCCGTCGAAGATAATTGAAGCGTGCACCGGAGCAATTGTCGGCAGATCAATATGGACACTATTTTCTGTCGCAGTCCCAATCGAAATGATTTTCTGCTTCAACTCTATGGGAACTGCGAATCCCGACGGCTTCAAAATGGTGAGAAACGCCATGGCCTTGATCTCCTTTGGATCGTGAAGCCGATCATCCGGCCGGCAGGGAGGCTTCCACTCGATCCAGTTCTTTCAGCAGTTCCAGGTAGTCGCGATGTCTTTCCTCGGTCTGTTTCGCGGTCATCCTTCGAATCAAAGTGATAACTGCTTCGGGAACTTCTTTCTTCCGCAACGGCTCATCCGGCATTTCCGTGTTTGAATGGTGCCAGGCCAATCCGGCGATGGTATCAGCTTTAAATGGCGGCTCACCCGCGAGCAAATGAAAAAAGGTGATTCCAAGAGAATAGATGTCGGCCCGGCAATCAAGTGCGGCGCCACGCGCCTGCTCGGGAGACATATATTGGAAGGTTCCGGCAACCGTGTGGGTCGATTCGCCCCGATTCGCCAGCCGCGCGAGTCCGAAATCGGCTATTTTTACCATGCCGTGATTGTTTATCAGCAGGTTTGCCGGCTTTATGTCTCGATGAATGATGTCCTCTTTCTGAGCCGCATTCAAGCCGCGACACGCCTGGATCAGGATGTCAAGTGCTTCTGCCACTGGCAAGGGACCTTCCGTATTCAGCAGTTCGCGTACAGTTTGCCCATCGACAAATTCCATCACAAGATAAGCGACGTCGTCTTCCTCGCCTGCGGAATATACCTGCACCACGTTCGGATGGCTTAGTTTCGCCAGCGCCTTCGCTTCTCTGGCGACTGCAGCAATGGCGTCTTTCTCCAGATGCGGAAACACTTTAATCGCCACCTGTCGCTCAAGGACTTCATCGTACCCGCGGTAAACGGTTCCCATATTTCCGGCCCCGATCTTTTCCATCAGAATATACGGACCGAGAAATTTTTTGGTTCCGATCGTGGCTGCGGGATAAACAGCTTCGCTACGGATGAGGAAACTCTCGCCAATCATACCTCTGACATTGAAGATATGGACCGGCTTCGGATAGGGCCCCACGCGCATTTCTCCAACTTCTTCGACGTCAAAGAACGACTCCATTCCTTCAAACGTCTTCCGGGGGATCAGGATTTGTCCCTCTCTCGCGGCGTGCGCCAAATGTATGCCCAAATCAACATTTTTCCCGATGACCGTATAATTCATTCTCCTTGAGGAGCCGATATTCCCGACTGTGGCAAATCCTCTATTCAGAGCCATTTTCGCGCCGACGGGATACCTCGCGAATCGCTTCGCACCCAACTCAAGAAGCGCTTGCTTGATCGAGACAGCGGCTCTCACCGCTGCTATGGCATGATCTTCCCGTTCGAGAGGAGCGCCAAAGAAGGCAATCAATCCGTCTTTGGTGAACGTATCGATTGCGCCATCATTTGCGAAAATGATTTCGCAGGCTTTCTCATATGTGGCGCTCAGGAATTCGATTATCTCCTCCGCTTCGGCGTTTTCCGTCACTCGCTCGAATTTTTCGAGAACAAGAACAAGCACCGTCAGGTTTACGCGTTCTCCGCCCAGTTTCAACTTATCGGGGTTCTCGACAATTTGGGCGAGCAATTCCGGCGAAACGTATCGGGAAAATGCCCTCCGAAGGGAGGAACGTTCCTGTTCAGCTTTCAGATGCGTATAACCGGTGCAACCGCCAAAAGCGAGCACGATGACGGAGCAAGGCCAGACGATATCCGTTATCCATCCAACCATGGAGAAGAAAGCGAAACTCAGGAGCAGCCACAGAAGGATGGCGGCGGCGCCGGCAATAGCAAAGGCAAAGACCCTGAACCTGAAACAGCAGGCACCGATGCCGGCGCACACAAGAAATGCAACTGCCAGAGTTGCCGGAGTCGGAATTTTTCGAAGAAACTGCCGATGAAGAATTGAGCTGATTACATGCCCGTGAATCTCGGAAAGCCGCACGAGCGGCTCCAGCGGAGTCGGGCCCATATCTGAAGCCCCGGAAAAAGACACCGACAGGATTATCAGTTTCTCCGATAGCAGGTTTTCCGCCTGCCGATTAACGTTTTCGTCCTCATCGAGCAGATCAGTGAGAATCCCTTGAAGCGAATAATGAGGGAACATTCTGCCCCAGCATCCGGCGTAATTAATCAAGATCCGGCCACGGGAATCGATGGGAATCTGCAAATCCTCCGCTTCCTCCTTGCCCGGCAATCGCGCATTCCGCAGGAAAACGGAATCTCCCGGGAATACCTCGATATCTTCTTTTTCCACATCCAGAAGAGACCGGGCCAATTCGATATCTATCGATGGGAAAAACCTTCCATCCACATCAACAAAAAGGGGCAGGTGCCGCGCGACACCATCCGCGTCCGGCACAAAACTGATATGCCCAATGCCTTTTGCAGGCACCACAAACGCAGACAAGGGAATCACCGCGCGCCCGGCCTTCGGGAACCGGGAATTTCCTTTTGCCGCGGTCTCGTACGAGAGACTTTTCAGGAGCGACAAATTTGAACCCGCCGTTGTTCCGGCCGCATCATGATCTTTGAATTCGACTGCGACACCGAGAAAAATCCGCTCCGCTTCCTCGAAAACGCGCACAAGCGCGAGGTCATTCTCCGGTGAAGTCTCTTCTGCAAAAAGAACATCGACGAATATTCCCCATGGCCCGGCCCCATCAAGAATTCGAATCACTTCCGCGAGGCGCGAACGCGGCCATGGCCATCTGCCCAGCAGTTCAATGCTTTTATCGTCGATGTCCACAAACACAAGACGGTTGTCAGGCATAACGCGATGCGGCAAGCGCATCCGTACATCGACAAGCATATTTTCGAAACGCTGCAGGAGAGGCCGAGCGAGCAATCCGGCCGCGACAGCGATTAGCCAGCAGCAGAGTGCTATTGCCGTTCCTGCATGGAAAAGTGTCTTCCTCGTCGCAGCGACGCAGGTGTGTTGGTCTGGTCCAAGCACAGGAACCGGTTTCACTTGAACAGGAAAACTACTTTTTCTTTGCTTGCGCATCGACGATTACGACCGATTTAATGCTGCTCCCGGGAACATAAATGTATTGGATATTGCTTTTATCAAGCGGCAAGAGGAACAGGGCGGCGCCCTGTTTATACCGGTATTTCCGGTCCACGAGCCCACTCAGCTTTTTTCTGTTGGACAGAAAAACCGTGATATCTTTCCGGATCAATTTTCGCGATCTCCGCAGGGGACGCGGCAGGATATGCTTTTCCGGATCGCTTTCATCAATGAAAAATTCCACATACAGGACGTCCCGAAAATCCAATGTGAGGAACTGTTCTTTGTTCTCGCGTACGCACGTCATGAAAAAGACAAGGCTGGCGAGGTCCCAGTATTCCAGCATTCCTGTGTACTGGACGCCGTCGTTCATGTGGACTCTCACCTGACGTTGAGTCTGGATATCTATGAATTCGAACAGAAGTTTCCCGACTTGGATCATGTCTTTGTGCTTGAGCTGTCGGCCCTGCTTTAGCGTTTCTCCGTTGACGACAACTTTACCGCCGGGAGCGAGCCCAATAAAAACTTTCGTTGGGTTCCTTTTTCTGCCCGCATAGATATGGCAGTGAATCGCTTGGTCGGCGGAGTGAGTGAAAGGGAAGGGGTTGGCGAGATCGCTCCCGATATTGAGAATCAGGGAGTCGCTCTCGCGCGAGATTTTTGCCAGATCGTATTTTTTTTGAGGCTGATCCGACGCCGATGAACGCAGCATAAAATGCCCGACCGGTCTCCCCCGGTAGAGACGGGTCAACTTGGTCTTCATCAGCACCAATTTCAGATTGCTCAGCAGCAGCCGATATAAGCTGCGAACTTTCGATCTGACCCTCCACATCACAAAAATGACGAGAAGAAGCAACAGCGATGAAAGGACGATAACGGCGTTCCTGATGGCCGGCTTCAAATCCCTTAAGCGTTGCGCAAAATTTGGACGGGATTGCAGCACCTGCACCGGGATGCTTTTCACGGTAAATTTTATATCCGGGCTGTTACAGCTCAAATTGATATTGCCGGCGTACGTTTCACGACCCGTATGTCTGAGGAATGGAGGGCAATAAAGGAGAAGGTGCACCTTCTTCAGCAATTTATCTTCATTATCGTCCTCCACATCGGTCGACAGTTCGACTCCCGGAGGCAACGGCATTTGCGCGAGAACAGAGATCTTATGTTGTCCACGATATTTTTCGCTATATCGTAACGGTATTTCCGCAGTGTATTTCTGGTTGGGCTTGATTGGACCGAACACGATTTGGTTAATCAATGGTCTCACAGTCACGGGATGAAAATGAATTTCGTGAAGCGGAGTCTTAAGGAGCAACGCCTTCTTCCATTTGTTCCATTCCTCCAGTATGACCTGAGGAATGGGGAACGGCGGAGTCGGCGGATTGCCGGCCGCGATCACGGATTGATTCCCCGCTTCTATGATAACCTTCTTTTCGAACGAAGCCTTGTCCACGGCCGATATCTCCACACTTCCGGAGAAGACGGAAACAACCTCCTCCTGAATTTCGCCCCGATAGCTGACCCTGAAATCTGTTCCCCGTGTTCCCGTTAATGCTATAGGAGTGAGCACTTCATATCGTGTCGATACATCCGGCGGTTTCTGAATGGAGTTCAAAACAGTCCCATTTTGCAGTTCGACCCGGACGTTCATCTTCTTCTTCAGAGGGAGTGATTCCGCCTCTTTCAATCCTATGGTAGTTTCTTCGCCCAATCCGATACGCGCAATCGAACCAATGGTAACGACGGCCTTCGCGCCTTTCTTAACGGAAATCTCATCGCCGGCAAGCAATTTATAGCGAGCTTGATTGATCGCAACCCAGTTATGCTCTCCTGCCTTTTTTACCTCTACTTCACCGAAGCGGTCGCTGACGAATGTATCGAGTGCAGCCCATTGGTGAGGATCCTCAATGATGCTCTCGACTATTTTTTCCTCACTAACATTAAGTATCTGACTTAGTTCGCCTGCGTTGAAGAATTCGCCGTCATACTTCTTTACGAGAGAGAGCAATTCGGAGTCGACCTGCTCCCTCAGCGCCAGATAGTACAGATTCCACTCTTTTCCGGGAAGAAAATCAGGATATTGTCTGAGCGCATTCTCAAGCGTGCACTCCTCCACATAATCGGGCGGCGGATGTTCCTTACCGTCGGTCACAAAGAGAAGAACATATTTTTCAGCCTTCCCGCCTCTGGAGTACCCATGAAGCAGGTCCACACCTTTTTTTATCGCGGGAGAAAAACAGGTGTATAATGATGTTGCTGAAGCCGTATCGATAATCCTGCACAAGATTTCCTTTTTATTCTCGTCAATGGATTTATAGCTGGCTAAGGTGGATGCTTTCTCGCCAAAGAAAACAATTGAAATGCTATCGCCGGACGTGCTCTCCTTGATGACGTTCTTCAGGATCGCCTTCACGTCTTCATTGATCCAGACCATGCTTGTGGAATTATCGATGAGATAAACGACAGCCGTCCCCCCTGCCGGATTCTCCGTTTTCTCGGCAAATGCGGATTTCGGCGCCTGAATAGCGGCTGATATCAGAACAAGGAGAGTTCCAATAAACTCCAGAGGCGGAAGGCGAACAGAAACAAGTTGAATCCGCATGGGGACTGGTCTCGCTCTGAACACAGTGATCTAGGGGAAACTGGCAAATACAGCCATAAAGACAGCCTCACTTACGATTATGGAAAACAAATAATCGATCGGATAACTTTTTCGGCATTATAATATTTATAAGGATATTGAAAAATAGGATATCAAATCTGACCCCGTTTTGGCAATTCATCGCTTTTTTCATCTCAAAAACCGTAAGCGAACATCCCCACGCTCAATCTGAACGTCTGAGCTTGCGGAGCGGAACCAGCCGGCGCTGAGGAATTCATTTGACAGGAAATGCGATGGATGCTACAATTTCCCGCAACTGCAGCAGGTCCGCGTCCCGCCACCCGGCCTGTTATTCTTGCTTTTGGGGAGAAAGAGCGTCTGGTTAATCCAAGGAGAACTTCCGTTGAAAATCTGTCGATATCGTCTTAAGAATAAAGTTGAATTCGGAATAGTCGAGGACAGCGAGATCATAGTCCTCGCCGGCGACCCGCTCAAGAAGATTGAAAAGAAAAACGTGAAGCGGGCGCTGGCGGAGGTTGCACTGCTGCCGCCGACGCAGCCTTCGAAAGTCGTCGCGGTTGGCCTGAATTACCAGGAACATATCGATGAAACAGGCATGGAGAAGCCGGAAGCCCCGATCCTCTTTATCAAACCCTCGACGGCGGTCATCGCGCATAACGAGCCGATCCTGTACCCAAAAACGGCGACCAGGGTCGATTATGAAGCGGAGCTGGGAGTCGTCATCGGGAAAAAGTGCAAGCATGTTTCTGTCGGCGAAGCGGCATCGGTAATTTTTGGCTATACATGTCTCAACGACGTCACCGAACGCTTCATGCAAATGAAAGACGGACAGTGGACCCGCGCGAAATCTTTTGATACTTTCTGTCCGATCGGCCCGTGGATGGAGACGGATATGGAGCCTTCGGGCCTGCGCGTCGAAGCGTATCTGAACGGAGAGCGGAAACAGTCGGCAACGACCGAGATGTTTATTTTCAAGATCGACGAGCTGATCAGTTTCATTTCCGGGGTTATGACGTTGCTGCCCGGCGATGTCATCGCCACCGGAACGCCTTCGGGCATCGGTCCAATGGAACCGGGCGATAGTATCGAGATAAGAGTCGAAAACATAGGATCACTGATAAATCCAGTGCGGAAAGAAGCCGACTGAGCGAGGAGGCGGAATGAGCGACACGCGGTTCAAGCCGGCGGATCGGTTGAAGCAGATACCGCCGTATCTTTTTTCCGAAATCGATAAGGCCAAGCAGAAAGCGATCGCCAAAGGCGTCGATATCATCAACCTCGGAATCGGCGACCCCGACATGCCGACCCCGCGCAAGATCATCGAGGCGCTCGCTGAGGCCGGCGCACGGCCGGAAAACCATCAATACCCATCCTATGAAGGGCTCCTCGAACTGCGGCGCGAATTCAGCGCTTACATGAAAAAGAGGTTCGACGTCGAGCTCGACCCGGCCACTGAAGTGCTCACCCTTATCGGTTCAAAAGAGGGAATCGCGCACCTGCCGCTCGCATTTGTCAATCCCGGCGACGTTGTCCTGGTGCCGGACCCGGGATATCCCGTTTACACCGCGGGCACGGTGCTCGCAGGCGGCATTCCTTATTATCTCCCACTGACGGCTGAAAACAATTTCCTGCCGGATTTCGAGCGGATCGATCCCAAGGCGGCCGCTCGAGCAAAGCTCCTGTGGCTGAATTACCCGAATAATCCGACGGCCGCCGTGGCCGATAAAACGTTTTTTGAGAAGGCGATCAAGTTTGCGGAAAAATACGACATCATCGTGTGCCAGGATGCAGCGTACTGCGAGCTTGCTTTTGACGGACTAAAGCCGGTGAGCATTTTTGAAGTGGCCGGCGCCAAGGACAGAGCCATCGAATTCCACTCGCTTTCGAAAACCTACAACATGACCGGCTGGCGCATCGGGTTCGCGGCCGGCAATGCCGAAGTGGTGGCCGCTTTGGGAAGCATCAAGACAAATGTCGATTCCGGTGTTTTCCGGGCCGTCCAATATGCGGGCATCGCCGCACTGAAATTGCCGCCAAAGACGGTCACCGATAACGCGGCAGTATACCAGGAGCGACGAGACATCCTGGTCGAAGGCCTCCGTTCCCTCGATTGGAACATGCCGAAGCCAAAAGCGACCTTCTACGTGTGGGCGCCGTCGCCCAACGGCTATTCTTCCGCCCAATTGACCAAAAAACTACTCGAGGAAGCCGACATCGTGACCACGCCCGGAAATGGATTCGGCCGTCAGGGCGAAGGCTATATCCGATTTGCATTAACGGTTGATAAGAAAAGACTTGCGGAAGCCGTTGAGCGGATCAAACGGATCAGTTTTTAAAGGAACTGCGTGTCTGCAAACGATAAAATTATCCTGAAGGGCATGCTTTTCTCGGCCTCGGTTGGCGTCTCCGACTGGGAGCGTGACGTTCCAACCAGCCTCGAGGTCGACCTGGAGTTACAGGCCGATCTACAGAAAGCTTGCATGTCAGACAATTTGCATGATACAATTAACTACTCCGAGCTCTATGATCTGGTCGGCGAAACCGTCGGCTCCAGACATCATAACCTGCTGGAATCGCTGGCGCAGGAGATAGCCGACGGCGTCTTGAAACAACACGCTTGCCGTTCGGTAATCATAAGAATTCGGAAACCGCATCCGCCGGTCAAAGGCGTATGCGCCTATGCGGAAGTCGAAATAACAAGAAGCAGCCGGGAAAGGTGACAACGGCGTATCTGGGCCTCGGCAGCAACCTGGGCGACAGAGAGGCCAACATCAACTGGGCCCTGGTCGAACTGGTCAGAACCGCCGGGTGCAGCCTTATCAAGGTGTCCTCGCTATACGAGACGAAACCGGTCGGCATCACCGAACAACCGGATTTCTATAATGTCGCAGTCGCTATCCAAACCGATTTGGCGCCGAAAGAGCTTCTGCGGCGCCTGAAGGAGGTGGAGCGGAAGGTAGGACGCGAGAAAACATTCAAATGGGGACCGCGGGTTATCGATATAGATATCCTACTGTACGACGAGATGAGCGTCACGGAAGATAACCTTGAGATTCCGCACCCCGAGATGCAGCACAGGGCGTTCGTGCTTGCGCCATTGTCCGAGATTGCGCCGTCGGCGAAACATTCGGCAACCGGCCGTACCGTTCGCCAGATGAGCGAGGAGATCGGAAGCGAAGGCGTAAGCAAACTTTCACGGTGAGAACAGATCCGCTTGGATCCTGAAAAAGGACCGAGACGGGAGGAATACTCTGCAAGACCTTCCGGGCTTGGTTCGGGAGGATTTTTTAATGCCCGCGACCAAAGTAACCGTTCTCGACATCATTCAAAAGAAGCAGCTCAAGCAGAAGATCACCATGCTGACGGCGTACGATTTCCCCATGGCCGCCGTCCTGGCGAAAGCCGGAGTCGATATGCTGCTCGTCGGCGATTCGGCCGGCATGGTGTTCGCCGGTGAAGCCAACTCGCTCTCGGTGACGATGGATCACATGATCTACCATACCCACGCCGTCGCCGCCGCAAAACCCTCTTCCCTCATCATCGGGGATATGCCCTTCATGAGCTACCAGCTCTCGCCCCAGCAAGCCACCGACAATGCCGGCCGTTTCATTTCGGAAGGCAAAGCCGAGGCCGTCAAACTCGAGGGCGGCGCCGAATTCGTTCGCGAGATCGAGGCCATCCTCAAGTGCGGCGTCCCGGTGATGGGCCACCTCGGCCTCACGCCGCAGTCGATCCACAAGTTCGGCGGATTCAAGGTGCAGGGACGCGATGAGGCCGCCGCCAAAAAACTGCTCGATGACGCTCTCGCCATCCAGCAGGCGGGCGCGTTCTCGATCGTGCTCGAGTGCGTCCCCGCCGAGCTCGCAAAAAAAGTGACGGAAACACTGCAGATACCTACTATCGGCATCGGCGCCGGCGCCGACTGCGACGGGCAGGTGCTCGTCACGCCCGATCTGCTCGGCCTCTTCGAGCGGTTCACCCCGAAATTCGTCAAGCGCTATGCTCACCTCGCGCCGCTCATCGAAGAAGCGGTGAAAACGTATATCGAAGAGGTTAAATCGGGCGCGTTCCCGGGCGAGGAGCACTGTTACAAATGAGAACGTCCGCAAAAAGAATCGGCAAAAGACGGCCGGACAAAAGGCAGCTCCTTATTATCCGCGACCCGGCCGAGATGCAGGCACTCGCCAATCAATTGAGACGCGCCGGCAAAACGATCGGGTTCGTGCCTACGATGGGATACCTGCATGAAGGCCACGCCAGCCTGCTGCGCGGCGCGCGACGCGACAACGATGCAGTCGTGCTCAGCATCTTCGTGAACCCGACGCAATTCGGACCGAACGAGGACCTCGACAAGTATCCTCGCGACATGATACGCGACGAAAACATCGCGCGGCAGGAAGGAACCGACTACATTTTTTATCCGGAACCGCGTGATGTCTACCCGTCCGGGTATCAGACTCACGTCAGCGTGGAAAAACTGACGAAATCGCACTGCGGCATCTCGAGGCCGACGCATTTCGGGGGAGTAGCTACCGTCTGCACCAAGCTCTTCAACCTGGTTCTGCCGCACCGCGCCTATTTCGGCCAAAAAGACTACCAGCAGTGTGCCGTGATTAAGCGCATGGTGAAGGACCTCAACATGAATCTCGAGATCGTCGTCCTGCCGACCGCTCGCGAGGCCGACGGGCTGGCGATGAGTTCCCGCAACGCCTATCTCAAGCCGGACGAGCGCGTGCAGGCGGTTTGCCTGTATGAGGCTCTGCAACTGGCGAAGTCAATGGCGACAGACGGCGAGAGGAAAGCTGCAAACCTGATTTCGGCAATGCGCGAACATATTCAAGAGCGGCCATCGGCGCGAATTGATTACCTTTCCGTCGCCGACGTCGACACGCTGGAGGAACTGGAGACGCTTCAAGAAAAAGCGGTCGTCCTGCTGGCGGTTTTCATGGGAAAGAAAACACGCCTTATCGATAACGAAGTGATCACAGTACATTAGGAAGGAGGGGGCGATGCAGTCAGACGCCCACCTTGCAGAGGAGACAGGATGATGCTTCGAACGATGTGCAAATCGAAGATCCACCGCGCCACGCTCACGGACGCAAACCTTCATTATGAGGGAAGCATCACAATCGATTCGGACCTGCTCGAGGCGGCCGATATCCTTCCCTATGAGAAGGTGCAGGTGGTCAACATCAACAACGGGAACAGGCTCGAGACTTACGCCATCGAGGGAAAAGCCGGCGGCGGCGATATCTGCCTCAACGGCGCCGCCGCCAGGCTCGGTGCGCCGGGCGATCTGGTCATCATAATCTCGTACGCCACGATGGACGACGTCGAGGCACGCGAGTGGGAGCCAAAAAAAATCCGCGTTGACGAAAAGAATCGAATGATTAATTAACTGCATGGGCGGGTTTCAAACCCGCTCCTACCGTGATACCAGAACCCGGCTTTCATTGAACTGCTGGACGCGGTCAGCTAAAATAGCAAACTAACAAATTTCATGGTTATAGGAGCAGGTTTTCAAGCCTGCGCGACTAAAACATAAGCGGACAAATGGACAATCAGCATCCCGAATATACCGAACGACTGGAAGCGTTGAAACCCGAAATCGCCGCTCTCAAGAAAGAGCGCAATGCCGTTATCCTCGCGCACAATTATCAGCGCGATGAAATCCAGGAACTGGCCGACTTCTGCGGCGATTCGCTCGGATTGAGCAAACAGGCGGCCGCAACCGACGCCGATGTGATCGTTTTCTGCGGTGTCCACTTCATGGCCGAGAGCGCCGCCATCCTTTCGCCGCGAAAAACCGTGCTGCTGCCGGTCGCGGAGGCCGGCTGCCCGATGGCCGATATGATCGACGTGCCCGAGTTACGCGAGCTCAAGGCGAAGCATCCGTACGCAACGGTTGTCACCTATGTCAATTCAACCGCCGCGCTCAAGGCCGAGACCGACATCTGCTGCACGTCCGCAAATGCGGTCAAGGTAGTCAATTCAGCGCCGACCAAGAAAGTGATATTTGCGCCTGATCGAAACCTCGCCGCATTTGTCGCCCGATATTCGGAAAAAGAGATCATTCCGTACGATGGCTTCTGTCCGACCCATACGCTTATTTTCGCATCGGCCGTCAAGCGCGTGCAGGCCGAGCATCCGAACGCGAAGCTCGTCGTTCATCCCGAATGCTTGCCCGAGGTGATCGACCTGGCCGACCACGTGTGCTCGACGTCGGGCATGTATAAATTCGTGCGCGATTCAGACGCAGAGGAGTTTATCGTCGGCACCGAGGCCGGCATCCTTTACCGCCTGCGCTTGGAGAACCCGCATAAGAAATTTTATCTCGCATCCCGCCGCATCGTGTGCCCAAACATGAAGATGACCACCCTCGAAAAGCTCGCCGACGCGCTTCGATTCATGCAGCACAAGGTCGAGGTGCCCGCCGATATCCGCGAGAGGGCCAGGCGCGCGCTTGACCGCATGCTGGAGGTCGGCCGATGACGCAAGGCGTCAGGGCCAGATTCGCGCCCAGTCCTACCGGTTATCTGCACGTCGGCGGCGCACGAACCGCCCTCTTCAACTGGCTCTTCGCGCGCCACACCGGCGGAACGTTTATCCTCAGGATCGAGGACACCGACCAGCAGCGCTCGACGCCCGAGGCGCTGGCCGCAATCATCGACGGCCTCCGCTGGCTCGGCATAGATTGGGATGAAGGCCCCGACATCGGCGGCCCATTCCGCCCATACAACCAGATGGCGCGCCTCCCCATGTATCAAAGCGAAGCCAAGAGGCTGCTGGAATCCGGCGCCGCATACAAGTGTTTCTGTACTCCGCAGGAACTTGATGCGATGCGCCGGAAAGCGCGCGAGGCAAAGGCGCCGCTGAAGTATGACGGTCGATGCAGAGTGCTCTCGCAAGCGGAGACGGCCGCGCGAGAGACACAAGGCATGCCGTACGCGCTCCGCTTCAAGATGCCGCCGGGCACAACCGAATTCAACGATATGGTGCGCGGGCGGATCGTTTTCGACAACTCCGAACTCGACGATTTCATCATCCTTCGCTCCGACGGCACGCCAACCTATAATTTCTCCGTTTCCGTCGATGATGAGACAATGCGGATCACGCACGTCATCCGCGGGGAAGACCACATCTCGAACACGCCGAAGCAGATACTGCTCCTACGGGCAATGGGCGTCGAGCCGCCTCGCTATGCTCACGTGTCGCTCATCCTTGGTGAGGACGGAGCCCGCCTGAGCAAGCGGCACGGGGCCACCGCCGTCGGCGCATATGCCGAAATGGGTTACCTGCCCGAGGCAATGTTTAATTTCCTGGCGCTACTCGGCTGGTCTCCGAAGGACGATAAGGAGATTCTGTCGCGCGAGGAAATGATTGCCGAATTCGAGATAACCGGCGTCGCGAAGACGGCCGCCATTTTCAATCATCAGAAACTCGAGTGGATGAACGGCGAGTACATTCGATCTCTTTCCGACGAGGAGCTCGCGATTCGGTTCACGCCGTTCCTGATTCGCGCCGGCCTTCTGACCGAGGATCAGGCGCAGACCCGGCGCGAATGGCTTGTTCGCCTCGCTCGCGCCGTCAAGATACGGCTCCGCCTGCTCACCGATATCGCGCAGTATTCCGAGTATTTCGTTGCCGACGTCGAGAGCTACGATGAGAAGGGCGTGAAAAAGCATTGGTCGAAGCCGGATGTCCCAAAACTTCTTGGCGTCTTCGCCGACCTCCTCGAAACCTGCGATCCATTTACTGAAGAGAACATCGAGGCGCGTGTTCGGGAGTACGCCGAGCGCGAGGGAATCAAGCTTGGCGACCTCGTCCATCCGGCTCGGCTCGCGCTCACCGGCAAAACCATCGGCCCCGGCCTCTTTGAGGCCATCGTCCTCCTTGGCCGCGACCTTTCCATCGCCCGCCTGCGCAAAGCCCTCACAATAATCAAATCGAGGTAGAGCGGACATCCATTCCACCGGAAACCGCTCAAACAAATCGGCGCTCCGTGTCAGTCCAGCCGCGCCGATGCCCGCCCGTTTCCGCGCCAGTCATTGTCAGTCCATTTGCGTCTACGCCGTGAATGAAAAAAAGATGCAGTACCGCCTGCGGATGAGGCTCAGTTGGGAACAGCAAAACCAAGTCTCTCGCCTCATGCAGCGCATACTGAAAAAATTGTTCTCCCTGAGGCCGCTCAGCAGACACCTCAAGAAACTTCAGATTGCAGATGCGATTTCCAAATTCGTGAATCGGGACCATCTTCAAAATTTTCATCCGTTGATTACACAGGTTTTCGCTGATTTAGAACCTTTCTTCGCGGAAACCATCAACCCGCAAAAAAGCGCAAGGAGAAAAATTTGCCATCTCTACTGCTCATCTTCTTAGAATCCAAAATCGAAATTTAATCGACCTCAGACTTCAGACCTCTTACCCTGTGGCCTGTGGACTGTCTTGCTGTAGACTGCTTCCGATGGTAATGTTAGAAATGACACCTATGAAAAAATATAAGAAAAAGAACGATTTTCCGGTGAGCCAGGTCCGCCGGTATCTGGAACCAGGTCCGATTGTACTGGTTTCATCAAGATGGAAAGGAAAGACAAACATCATGACGATGGGCTGGCACACCGTGATGGAGTTCACGCCGTCGCTCGTCGGCTGCATAATCTCCGAGAGTAATCACAGCTTTCACATGATCCGCAACAGCAGCGAGTGCGTCATCAACCTGCCGACCACAGCGCTGATCGATACGGTCGTCGGGATCGGTAACACCTCGGGGGCCGAAATCGACAAGTTCAAGGAATTTGAGCTGACACCCGGCGAGGCGCAAGAGGTCGAGGCGCCGCTGATCCGCGAGTGCCATGCCAACTTCGAATGTCGACTACACGACAAATCACTTGTCGACAAATATAACTTCTTCATCTTCGAAGTGGTGAAAGCGCATGTCGCCGCTTCGCCGAAGCATCCCCGGACGCTGCACTACACGGGCAATGGTGTGTTCATGATCTCCGGCAAGATCATCAGCCGAAAATCACTGTTCCGCCCGGAGATGTTGTGAAGGGTCGCCGAACCCGGATCGCAGACCCCGGGCGCGAAGTCGCAAAAGAATACCCATTTAGCCGCAGATTTCGCAGATCTTCACAGACGTAGGAGCGCGATTCATCCCGCCCGGCTGAATCTTTTTTGTCATTCTGAGCCAAAGCGAAGAATCTCTCTTTGAACCGCGAATAAACGCGAACGCGCGCGAATTAGAGATTCAGCCTACAGGAAGTCAAAGATTCTTTACCCCCGGATTTCGCTGATTTTCGCTGATTGCTGAGATTTTGAACCGCGGAACTCACTGAGCCACAGAGGTTCAAGCGTTTACCGAAAAGCATTCTCAGTCTCTGTGCGCTCGGTGCTCTCGGTGGCAAAAAGAGCTTTAGATGTTTTTGTATTGTCCTTTCAATTATTGTCGTGACAGCCATGGTCGCCATGCTCGGAACAGCCCAGGCCGGAATCCGCGATCTGGCCGGCTAGCCAGGCCTCGACGACTTTCTTGAGAGGTCCCTGGCAGCCGCGGACCACGCTGATGCCGTGCGCTTCAAGCATGTTCACAGCGCCCTGTCCCATATTGCCGGCGAGCATCACCTTGACTCCCAGGGCCGATAGTTGAGGAACAATATTCGATTTGCATCCGCATCCGGGAGGCGGCACAAGCCTTTCCTCTTTGACGATCCGATTGTTCTCATCTACGGTGAACACGGTGAAGCTCTCGCAATGGCCGAAGTGACCATCCACCATGTCATTGACTGAAGGTAACGCGATCTTCATTGTCGTACTCCTTTTCAAATCATTTCTTTCCGCAACGATTACGGCATCTTTGAGCGGGACCCGCCTCGAGACCGGAATTCAGGCGATGGAAATCACGGCCGTGACAAGCCGGGCATTCCGTGGGCCGTCCGGTCCCGGGCGGAACCTGCCAGAGATGCTGGCAACCCGCACAATTGAAAGTCCTCATTTCCATCATTTGATAAGCGCCTCCTTCGATCTTCAGGGCTTTTCCCTGTGCCAGCGCTTCCGCCACTTTCTGGTGAGCGGACTCGAGAATCCGGCCAAAAGTAGGCCGGGATATCTTCATTCGTTCCGCGGCCGCTGCCTGGTATAAACCCTCCAGGTCCGCCAGCCGAATCGCCTCGAATTCGTCCACGGTCAAAACCACTTCCTCCAGATCAGTCAAGGGAATCCCACGCGGCTTGAAATAAACCACTCCCGGCATCTCGCTTACCATCCGACAGTTCTTCGGCCTTGCCACGAACCAAACCCTCCCTTGCTTCGCTCTCATTATAAGCATATGCTCATAATCTGTCAATGCTCTCTAAGATTGGACCAAAAGAGAAAAGCTTGTATCGACAAATTTTCACAGCGCGGCAGAAGTCGCGACCAAAAAAAAGATTAGCGCGCAAAGCCGCCAAAGCTCGCAAGGTGTCCCGTTGTTCGCTGTGACAAAAGTTGTCCTGATTTTGAACTTTGGACATTGAACTTTTGAAGGAACGGGCAAGCGGGCAGAAAGATTCCCGGGAAATTATGAGTAAATATTTATGGGTCCTCGCGAGAATTTGTGGGTGAGAAAAAGTCATAAATAATTGAAAAGCATGAACTAAATCCTGTATATCGAGTGTCTGAAGAGGATACTTGAAA
>QZKU01000012.1 GCA_003598085.1 Candidatus Abyssobacteria bacterium SURF_5 | reverse complement strand
AGAGAGCCAGAGAAAATGTAGTGCCTAGAGCTTTTTCTGTCTCTGTAAGTTCTTGATACAAAATAGCTTAATTTTTCAAACTGTCGAAAATGAGTCTAAGACTAGAACCATCCCAGAACGCTCATTCCTCCTCAGCCAATGGACGAGAGAAAACAAGATATGTCTGGCATTGCAGCGGTTAATCTTCTGGAAAATGAGGGCCTCTTTGAGTAGCGAAATCCTTGATATCTGACCCTGCAGCCATTGTTTTACCAAATCTCTGAAGAAAGAAGGATCTTGGTCTTCTTCCAGTTGGGCCAGACACATCTTCCTCATAGCAATTCTGAATTCTTGGCTCATCCCATAATCGCGATAAATATCTTTTTCGAGCCATTTTCGGATGTCAATGATAAGGAATTTCTCTTCCAGCCCATTTAAAGCAGCAATTTCATTTAATTTAAGCTTTTTTGAATTTTCCTGAAGCCTGCACCCATTATTGACAATGAGCCGACCAAGAAAATTCGAAGCCAACCCGTCCCAATCAACTTGGCGAGCAATATCATTGAATAATCTGTCGATCATATGAATTTTTGTATGAGCGGCATCTATCGAAGCAAATTGAAATCCTTCTTCCTCAGATGCAATTTTCAATCGTCCAATTAAATCTTCGGGGGCTATCTCTTTTGAAGGCATTATGAATTTGACAGCAGATCCTCCGCCTCGGATGAAATCCTGCAAATATTCTTTGCGAAGAATTTCGAGCCATTGAGATGCGCTATCAGTAGTCATGTGGCAGTCTCCTGTTGATACGAGAATGATATTCCATAATAGATTTTCTCAATGCCATCTTCAGTTATGACCGAGAGCGGATTCTTAGTTTTTGTTCCTGTATCCGCAGGAAATTGGACCTTAAATCCCTTTTTTGTTCTATTTACAAGGCTCTTGTCCAACAAGTAGATATCTCTGGCAAACTCTTGGATAGAGTAATTCTTGTTTTGGCCAGGCAACAAAGTGAGAAGCCTATATATTTCCTTCAACTTCACGACAGTGCCATTTCTTGTTGTTCCTTTTCCTCTCGCTGCGGACAAGACTTCGTAGCATTCAAATAAGCACTCGAGGAATGTTTCTGGCTTGAACTTCGACGGTTTCTCTTGGAGTTGCTTTAAATATTTGATCAAAAAGGATGGACGTATTCTTTTCTCCAAAGACTTATCGATTAGCACCGCTCCCTCTTCCGGGAGTGTCCGAATGAGGAATGGGTGACAATATAACCTTTCATCTAGTTCAAACATCTTCAGTCCTGCTTCTTCTGCAGCATTTAGAAACTCTAGAGCGGCAGCGTGACCAGCCAAATATTCTTCATCATTTAATGTCCAACTCGCTCGTGCCTTTTCGATCTGTTCCTTAAGTTGCATGACAGTTTGGTCGGCAAAATCGATATTCTTTCTGAGATCCTTCAGATTCCCCAGTTGAGCTGCAGAATGAAATTTCCTTAAGGCGCTGATAGCCGCTGCCGCGATTTTTAGCGCCGCGTGAGCTTCACGCTCCATATTTGAAAATAAGTCCTCTAGACCAGAGTTCGTCATTTTTCGATCCTCTTGCTTTTATATCTCTCAAGTCTGCGACAAAATCGCCCAGCAATGAGGGTAATAATTCTAGAGTAGCATTCGACTGGTATCCCAAGAGCAACGCAATAAATTTTATCCTTACAGAATGGAAAAGTCAAGGTTCGATCTATTCAACATGCCTCGATTCAATCTTCAACAATTTCTTATCCTTTTCCATGAAATAGACCCATGTGTTGCGCGACATGAGGCAATAGTCCTGCTCGCACAGAATGCCGAGAATTTTGATGTGCAGCTTTCGGGCCGCGACGTCATTTGGATCATGGTTCAGCAGCACATCGAGCACCTGCAGGGCAAGTTGGCCTTTCCCCCGAGCGAGCAGCCTCCTGCTTCTTTTTAGGATTGCCTCGCGGTCGCCGATCAGCCTGAAGATTTCGTTGTTGACTTCGCGCTCGGGCCGCGGCAGCAGATGCGCCGGATTGTGATCGAAGTAGCCGTGATACCACCGGTAGATATTCTGCACGGCGAACTCGGGCCGCGAGTACAGGAAGCGAAGGTACCTGTGGTCTTTCAGATGTTCCGGCAGATTCACCATGTGAATCATTTCGTCCAGCGGCAC
Source organism: Candidatus Abyssobacteria bacterium SURF_5 (assembly GCA_003598085.1). NCBI lineage: Bacteria > Pseudomonadati > Candidatus Hydrogenedentota > Candidatus Abyssobacteria > Candidatus Abyssobacteria bacterium SURF_5. The sequence goes on along the minus strand of QZKU01000012.1, from coordinate 33,955 downwards.
ATCCTTGTTTATGAAATCCACCACTTGATCATGGATGGAATGGATCGCCTCGATGGTGACATCGAGCAACTCCTTGACATCGTCTCCCTGATAAACGGCATGTCCGCCGTGCGCGACAAGCATCTTCGGATTCTTCACGCGCACCGCTTCGAGTGCGCGCGCCCAGGGAAGCGCAAAGCGGGTTGGCTTGAACGGGTTGCCGATATTGGGAAATCCGGCGATGATGAGGTCGCCGACAAATGCCGTCTCGATTTCCGGGACGAATACCCACGTTGCGTCGTCGGTTTCGGCGCGCGCATGATTGAGCTCGAAGGTTTTATCGCCGAGCTTGAAGGTCAGCGTCTCGTCATAGACCTGCGTCGGGTTCACGAATGAGGCGGCCCGATCGGCATGGAACGCGAAATTGAATTGCATCTGCGCGATGCGCTCGCGATGTTCCGACAGGATGCGATATTTCTCAAATCGATCCGTCACATACCGATGGGCGATGACTTTGGGCGCATCTTCAAGAAACGCAGATGCGCCGCCGACATGATCGAGGTGACCGTGCGTATAGACAATGTATTTGACTTGTCCGGCGGTTTTGCGGATCTCTTCGAGCATCTTGCGGCCAAGCGCGGGATGGAGCAGCGTATCAACGACGACCGCCCCTTCGGTCGTATCGATCCAGGAGGCGTTTGAAATCAGAATTCGGGCGACATGCACATCCGGGCGCGGATGCTCGAAGTAAACGTCGCCGAAATTGATAACCTGGATGGCTTGGTCTTTTTCCGGTCTGGGAGGCGATACACGCGGGTTTCGTGGTGCCGGGGCTGTTTTCTTTCTTTTTGGCGGCATCTTCGTGCTCCGTTTCAGACTTGTGGGATAGATGCGCGTATCATACCCCGCAGAAAATGCGGAAGTCAATTCCCATTGTGCTTGGTTACGGAGGAATCTGAAGCTTATTGAGCGGAAGCGGCGTCGCGAAAGATTTTGATGATCGAGTAGATAACGACGAAAAATTCGAGGCGCCCGAGGAACATTCCCGCGATTTCCGTCCATAGTATTCCCGGAGGCATGGCGGGACCGGTAAGCCCAATTGAAAGGCCGACCGTTCCCAAAGCGGAAGCGAACTCGAAGAGGGATTCCCTCAGAGAATATCCGTATCCGAGGAAAATGATGACACCCGCCGCGTACGTGGAGAGATACAGGAACAGATAATTGCCGGCCTCCCTTATATGTTCCGGGCCGACATAAAACTTGTTTTCACCTCTCCAAATATACCGGTCATGGACGGCGCTGGCGGGCATGAGATTCGAGCTGATTTCCCAGATGATTGATTTGAAGAGGAGATAGATGCGGTACTGCTTGAGGCCGCCCGCTGTGGAATAGATGCCCCCGCCGATCAGCATGAGAACGATGAGGCACATGATCCCGAAGTCGGGCCATCCGGAATAGGACACGCTTGTATAGCCGGTGGTCGTCAGAGCCGAGATGACCTCGAAAAAGGCGACGCGAACGCCCCGTCCGGCGGAATAGAGCGGTAAAAGGGCAAGCCCCAGAAGAACCGGAACAAACAGCGCAATGGCCGCCCCCGTTAGCCGGATTTCTCCATTCCTGAAGAAGGAGCGCAAATCGCCTCTGAGAAGGGCGTAATGCATGATGAAGTTTGTTGCTCCCAGAAGCATGAGGAGCATGGTCACGAGTTCGATGGAGACGCTGTTGTAGTAACCGATGCTTTCGGTTCGAGTGGAGAAACCGCCGGTTGAAAGAGAGCAAAATGAATGGTTGATCGCGTCAAAAAGCGGCATTCCCGCGAGGAGATAAAGCAGAATTCCCGCCGCCGCATAGCCCAGGTAGATTCTGACCACGAGCTTGGCCGAATGCCTCACGTTCGGTAGAAGCTGCTCAGAGCGGCCTTCCGCCACCGACAAACTGCGGCCAGCCGGTCCGACGATGGCGGAAAGCATGATGATTACCAGGCCGGCGCCCCCGGCGAACTGCATGAGGGACCGCCAGAGAAGAAGGATGCGCGGAGTCTCCCGGACATCGACAACGCTGAGACCGGTCGTAGTCCATCCACTCACCGATTCGAATAATGCATGGAGAAAGCTCAGTGGGCCAGACAGCGAGAAGGGAACTGCAGAAAAAACCATGGCCAAAATCCAGCCGACAAGAACAATGACGCCTCCCTCGGGCAGGCCGAGCGTCACATCGCCCGCCTTTCGGCCGATCAGCCTGAATAGGAGTCCGCACGCGCCCGCTCCCGCGGCAGCGACACAGAACGGCGCCAGAAAATTCGATTCGGATGGATACCAGATGAGGACAAACAGAGGAAGAAGAAGATAGAGCGCAACGCCGAGGAGCAGAGTACCTATGTGCCGGACGATGGCCAGATATTTCCAGCGGATATTCTCGCGATAGCGCATTTTCCGTTATTTTTCCCCAGTTAAAATGCGCAGCGCGGGCCCCTGTTCCTTCGGGGTGGTTATGAGGATTGCGCTGTCGCCGGGCAGCAGGCGGGTATCGCCGCGCGGAATGATAACGGACTCGCCCCGAATGACCACTGCCAGCAAGGCCCCCGGCGGAAGCGGGATGTCCATGAGCTGTTTGTTCGCGCAGGGATGCCCGTCATTGATTCGAATCTCCGTGGCGTTCACTTTTTCTTCCGCAATCGGGAACAGATTCACGATATCTTCGACCGATAATCGCTGACGGATGAGGGTGGAAATCAATTTCGTCTGATTAAAGACCGAGCTAACTCCAAGGCGCTTGAAGAGAAGCTCATTGTTTGGATCGTTGAGCAGCGCGATCGTGCGCGGGACGCCGAAATTTCGGCTCGCGATCTGACAGATGACAAGATTGTCGGCGTCATAGGGGGTAACGGCAACGACGGCGTCGGCGCGACCTGCTTCGGCTTCCTCCAGCCTGCGGGGATCGCTTCCGTCTCCGCAGATAACCAGAGATTCCAATTGTCGGACAATCTCCTGGCATTCTTCAGCCTTTTTACTGATGACGGCAACGGTGCTGCCGCCGGAGATAAGAAGTCTTCCCAGAAAATAAACCAGCTTTTCGCCCCCAACGATAATGACGCGCACAGTGCCTCCCTTATTCCCCCTGTTTCAATATTTCCGCTCCGAACGCATCCGCCGAGATTGTGGTAGGACACAGAATGTGAAGCCCCATCTCTTGAAAGATCGCGCCCTTTAGCGGATCGCCGACACGAGCGAGAACCTTCGGGACATGATACAGTTCTCGCGCGCATTGCGCGATCAGGAGATTGACGTTGTCATCATCGGTGACGGCTGCGAGCAGGTCGGCCTCTTGAATTTTCGCCTCTTTGAGAACCTCCTGGTCGGAAGCGTCCCCGGTCACTTGAAACCCGCTGAACTCTGCGCTCAGCAGGTTAAAGGCCTCCTTGACACGATCGACGACAACCACGTTATGTCCGGCGCGCGAGAGCTGATTTGCCAGACGAGAGCCGAGTCTGCCGCAGCCGACTATCAGCGCGTACATCAGGACTTTTTCTCCTTTCCATCATCTTCTTTGTGCGGCTCCGGCCCGAAATCAATCCCTTTCCTGGTATAATCCAGTTCCGTGACGCGGGAAAGATTATGATGCGCCGGCTCGAATGTGGGATCGAGCGCAATGGCGGCGCGATATCGTTTTTGGGCCTCGAGTAGGTTTCCTTTCAATTCCAAGATGATGCCGAGCAGGTTGAAGGCTTCGGGACGGGAAGAATCGGCTCCGATGGCCTTTTGGAGAAATTCGGCGGCCTTTCCGACATCGAGCTCGTTGATCCACATTTTCGAATATTCCAGGAGTTGATCATATGTTTCCAGCTCATGTTCTTTCAGTTCCGGGCGCGACAGCACGGTGGACGCCATGTCGCGAATCTGGTCGGGAGCGAACGGTTTCCGCAGGTAATCGACGGCTCCCATTTTCATTGCATCGACGGCGCTTTCGATGGTGCCGTAGGCGGTAATGATGATGACGGGCAAGCGCTTGCCTTCGGCCCGCAACCTGCGCAATACTTCGAGCCCGTCGATTCCGGGGAGTTTTATGTCGAGGAACAACAGGTCGAAACTCGATTCCGCCAACTTGGCCAGAGCGTCTTCGCCGCTGACGGCCGTTTCCACACGATATCCGGCGCTCTCAAGAGCCTGTCTCAGAGTCGTCCGGATATTTTTTTCATCATCCACAACGAGAATCGGGTTTTTCTTCATGATTTCTTCTCCTTCATCGGGGCGGTGTCGGCGAGCGTTCGCTCGACAGCGGCGGCAAGTTCTTGCGGATCGAACGGTTTCACCAGGTAGTCGCGTGCGCCAAGCTCGCGAGCCCTCCGGATATCTTCCTCGCCCGCCTTTGCGCTGATAACAACGACGGGAATTTGCTGTGTCGCCGCATTTTTCCTCAGTCCGTCAAGGACGGCAAAGCCATCCAATTTTGGTATAATCAAGTCAAGAAGAATGATGTCCGGCTTCACATCAAAAGCCATCTCCATGGCAGCCAGGCCGTCTTTCGCAACCAGAACCTCGAATCCCCGCGCCTCAAGAGCCATGCGAATCCCGAGAATTATGTGGGCGTTGTCTTCGACAACGAGTATTCTTGCGCTCATCATCGTTCGGCTTTCGAAGTGGCCATCGTTTTTGAGACCGGCAGAGTGAAGATGAATTTGCTGCCTTTTCCCGGTTCGCTTTCCACCCAAATCCTTCCGTTATGAGCTTGAATAATCTCCCTTGAGATAGCAAGACCGAGACCGGCGCCTCCATGTTCCATCACCCCGCGATCCTTCACCTGGAAGAACTTCTCGAAAATCTTCTCTTGGAACTCGGCAGGGATACCGACACCTGTATCCTGGACTGAAAAGTGTACGCGCTCCCCTTTCTGGACGGCGCCGAGCGTAATGCGGCCGCCGGAGTCGGTGTAGCGCAGGGCATTGCCGATGAGATTACTGATGACCCAGCCGATTTTGTTGGGATCGGCTTCCACAAGCGCCGGCGTCCCCTGCACGCCGATCGCGAGTTGGATGCCTTTTTCTTCCATTTGCAGCTTGAACGGTCGCGTCGAGAGTTCAAGAATGCGGGCCGGATCGACGGGAGAAAGAGTCAATTCCAAGCGTCCCGATTCGATTCTGGAAAAATCCAGAAGGTTGTTAACCAGTCGCGTCAATCGCTCCACGTCCTCGCGGGCGGCCTCGAGCAGTTCTCTTTGCTTCTCATTTATTTCGCCCGCAGATTGCTCGAGCAAGAGACCGGCCGCCATCGCGATCGAGGTTAACGGAGTCCTGAACTCATGCGAGACGGCGGAGATGAAATCGCTCTTCATTCTGTCGAGCTGGTAAAGATGAGTGATATCCTGCAGGATGGTGACCGTGCCGATGAGCTTGCCCGTCTCCGCTTTCATGGGGCTTACGCTCTTGCGATACACTCGCTGCGATTCGCCGCTGCCGAAGACAAAGGGGACATCGAGTTCCTCGGGCGAGGGAGGCAGCCCTGTTTCAGAGCTCTTTCTTATCGACTCGAACAAGGCCTCATCCCGGATCACTTCGAGGAAATGCTTTCCTCTCGCTCGCTCGTTTGTGGTATTGAACAACTGCTCCGCGGCCGGATTCAGAAGCGTGAGACAGTTCTGCTGATCAGTGACAAGGATGCAATCGCGTATTGTATTCACGATGACATCGGCCTTCTTCTGTTCTGCGAGCAGCCGTTCGAGGTTCATTGCGTGATAATTCCTGAGGCGGGTGGCCATTTCGTTGAACTCGTGAGCGAGCAATCCGGTTTCATCTCGTGATTCGGCCTCAACCGAAAGGTCGAGGCGCCCTTCGCCGATCTCTTTGGCGGCGGCAATAACTTTTTCGAGGGGCCGGATGATGACTTGCGATAATTTCAGGGCGAACACAATACCAAAGGCTACCACCAGCGCCGAAATTCCGAGAGAGGAATAAACGGCGAATTCCGAACGTCTTTCGGCCGCTTCTTCAGCCCGTATCATCGCATCCTGATTAACTTGAAGCAGGTCGTTGATTGCGTCCTTTGCCTTGTCGAATGCGGGCTTGACCGCGGAAAGATAAAATTCTCCTCCGTTCTCGGTCTGTTTCAACCGGTCGAAAAGCAGGAGGTACTCGGGATACAAATTTCCTATGGACTCTATGATTTCCGCCTCTCCCTCCTCGGTCACATTGTCTTTTGCGCGGCCGTATTCCTCCAGAAAGACGGTTTCCGAGGCTCGAAACAGCTGCTCGGCCTCCTCATGACGTCCAAACAGGTACATGAGTTCTGCGCTGTCCTGCCTTTCAATAGCGCCGGACATTATTTGTGCGGCCTTGACGCTGCGGTAGTTTCTTTGCAGAATCTGGTTAATTGATCCGCCGAGGATAACAAAATTAGCGACTGCCCATACTCCGAGAATGGCTGTGGCCGTGACCAAAACCAGGTAACCCAGCAGCACCTTTGCGCGCAGGCTCTTCCTCGGGTCCATATCCGCCTTTTCTTCTCGCAGAAAAATGTATATAATTTCCAGATACTGGTTAACCGAACATTATATCCTCTTTCCCATATGGATTTCAAAAAAATCGCAAATATTTGAGCCGTTTGCGACTTCGGATGTCAATCCGGGAGAATCGAAGGAATGGACCTGAAATCAAGGGTCGCGGAGATGCGGGCGCGCGCCATCGAGTGGCTGGATTTGATGCTGGTAAAGGATCAGCCGTTCGGCGTGCACCGGGCGAGCACATACCATGACATAAGCGAGTTTCCGTCGATGCTCTTGCCGGCGACATACAACGCGGCGCACTGCCGGAAACTGCTCGGGAATTACGAGGGTCTGGCGGATTCGAAACGGGACGAACTTGTCGGTTTTATCAATGGTTTCCAGCAGAAACAGGGCAATTATCGAATGCCGCAGATGCGAAAACAGGACGTTTATTATCCCACATGGGAATACGTGGACTTCCATACAACCAACTATGCGATGGGGGCGGTTCTCTCGATCGGTGGAAAGCCGGGGCGCCCGCTTGCATTCGTCGAGCCGTATTGCTCGATTGGGGCATTGGAGCGGTGGCTTGCCGAGCGAAACATGTCCGATCCGTGGAACGAGGGCAACAACATCGTCAATCTGGCGAGTTTTTATTTTGTGTTGAAGGAGTCGGGCGATTCGAGGATGGATGCGCTGATAGAGCATCTGTTCGAATGGCACGAGGAGACGCAGGACCCGCAAACGGGATACTGGCTCGACGCGAGCGCGAATCCTCCCGTGCATCCGCTGGTGGCAATGGCGGGCGCCTCGCACAACTTCCACATCTATTATTATCTGAACCGGCCGGTTCGTCATTTCGAGAAAATAGTGGACGGATTGGTGGATTTTGCTGGAGAAGGCGTCACTTCGGCCTGTGTTGATATTGACGTTGTGGACGTGCTGGCGAACATGCACAGATTCGGGTACCGGAGGGCGGATATCGAATCAGCCTTCGAGAAGAAGCTGGCGGCCCTGCTGGATTTTCAGAATGCTGACGGAGGGTTTGCGGACGTTCTGGAGGGGGATCGTCGGTTCGACGGGTGGAACTGCTACATCGAGCCGCAGGGACTGAGCAACTGTTTTGCGACGTGGTTCCGCAGCGCCGCGATTGGGATGATCTGCGAAATCCTTTTCCCCGGCGCGTTTGACTGGCATTTTCGCAATACCGTCGGCATGGGATATTTCAATAGGAACTATGGGCGATGAATTCCGCTCATCGTTCGACCGCCGCATAAATCTCCGCCGATTTTCGGGAAGCCTCTTCCACCGGCGGCAGGTTTTGGAAGTCTCCGCGAAGCGCCTTGAGCGCGTAGCGCTCGTGATCGATTTCAGCGGCGGTTCGGATGCCGGCGCGCCGGAGGACGGGCACTGGCGGGCACCAGCCCTGGAGGGCGTGCTGGAGCAGGAATCCGGTAACAACCGCGGGAAGAATGAACCATCTGCGGCTGACGGTCGCCCCCAGCGTTAATCCAAGAAGCGCCAGCATTGAAGCATTCATTTCGAGTATTCTCTCGATGTCCCATTCGCGATCGAGTTCCTCGAGGCGTTTCTCGAGCACGTCCGGTCCGGCTCCCGCATAGTAGACGATATTGCGCTCGGTCTCGCGGCGAATCTTCTCGTTGATCTTATCGGATGTATGTTCGGGCACTCGCGATGTTGTCTTGGGCAACATTTGCATTTCCCTCCTTTTCGGAAAACCTGTTCATATCGATTCTGATGTCTTCCGTTGGCGTCCGCTAGAATGAAAATCAGAAATGCACGGCTTTCCCGCTTGCCTGTATTTTCTTTGAATGTCATTATTTGTTTGTGTGCAGCGAAGAATGTATTTCTTTTGTCGAACTTGCGTTCTGCCTTGAGAAGGGAGATGAGAGATGCCGTTATTGCGACCGGACCCCACTTTTTATCCGTCTCCACGGAAGGCGATGGAGGCGCCGCCGGAGAAACTGGCGTATGTCGCGACGCTGAACTACGGGAACGGCCGTCCTGACGCCCTTGCTGTGGTTGATGTCGGCCCCGATTCGGCGAAATACAGCCAAATCATTTCGACACTGGAGATGCCGCATGTCGGAGATGAGCTCCACCATTACGGCTGGAATAGCTGCAGTTCGGCGCTGTGCCCGTACGCGCCGCATCCTCACCTGGAGCGCAGATATCTGATCGTGCCGGGTCTGCGAAGCTCGCGGATTTACGTGATTGATACCAAGCCTGATCCCGCGCATCCTCATATTACGAAAGTGATCGAGCCTGAGGAAATCAAGAGACATTCCGGATACAGCCGACCGCACACAATTCATTGCGGGCCGGAAGCGATTTACGTCAGCGCGCTGGGGTCGGGCGAGACAGGCGAGGGGCCGGGAGGAATCTTTACGCTGGACCATTTCAATTTTAATGTGCAGGGGGCATGGGAGAAGGACCGGGGAGCGCAGAAGCTGGCCTATGATTTCTGGTGGCACATCGCCTACGACGTCATGATCACCAGCGAATGGGGCAGGCCGTCCCAGTTCGAGAATGGATTGATCCTGGAGGACCTTCTTGGCAGCAGGTACGGCCATAATCTGCATTTTTGGGACCTGCGCCGTCGAAAGAACATACAGACGGTGGACCTGGGGAAAGAATACCAGCTTGTCTTTGAGTTGCGCCCGGCGCACGAGCCGGATAAACAGTATGGATTTGCGGGTGTTGTCCTGTGCTTGAAGGATCTTTCGAGTTCCATTTGGGTATGGCATCAGGAAAATGACAGATGGGCGGTGAAACGGGTGATCGATATCCCGGCTGAGCCGGCGGACCCGAAGGATCTCCCGCCGCCATTGAAGGATTTCAAGGCCGTCCCGCCGCTGGTGACGGATATCGACCTGTCGCTGGATGATCGCTACCTATACGTTTTGTGCTGGGGTACGGGCGAGCTGCGCCAGTATGACGTTTCCGACCCGTTCCACCCGAAACTGACGGGCTCTGTTCAGCTCGGCGGCATCGTACGGCGCCAGTCGCACCCAAAGAGCGGACCGCTTCTTGGCGCTCCTCAGATGGTTGAGATCAGCCGGGACGGAAAGCGGGTGTATTTCACCAACTCGTTGTACGGCGTCGTTGACGATCAATTCTATCCCGACAAGCTTTCGGGCTGGATGGTCAAGGTCGATGTGAAGCCGGAAGGTGGGATCGAGCTGGATCGGGATTTCTTTATTGATTTTGGCGAAACGCGCGCGCATCAGGTGCGCCTGCAAGGCGGAGATGCATCCACAGACACATTCTGTTTTCCATCCTGAGCTTCTGGGAAGCTGGCTGGCGCTTGTCGGTTTCGGCGTCTATCACGGTCTCAATCCCGGGATGGGGTGGCTCTTCGCATTATCGCTCGGGCTTCAACAGAAGAGCGGGCGCGCGATATGGGTTTCGCTTGTGCCGATCTCGGCCGGTCACGCGACCTCGATTGCGCTGGTCGCGGTACTAGTCGCAGGCATCGGCAGCATGATATCGCTGCAGTCGCTCCGGCTGTTGACGGCCGTGACGCTGCTTGGATTCGGAGTGTACAAGCTCATCACTTATTACCGGCATCCGAAATGGGTGGGCATGCGCGTCAAGCTTCATGATTTATTCCTCTGGTCGTTTCTGATGGCGTTTGCGCACGGAGCCGGCTTGATGATTGCGCCGATATTGGTCGGCCTGCTCGACGGCTCACATTCCGGCACGCATCATGTAAGCGCCTCGTCCGGCATGTTGTTGATGCTCGCAATCGTCGTGCATACCCTCGCAATGCTGGTTGTGATGGGCTTCATAGCCTGGATCGTGTACACGAGGCTCGGATTAATGTTCCTCAGGCGAAGCTGGGTGAATTTTGATCTGATCTGGGCGGGCGCGCTCTTGGTAGTCGGCGCGCTTGCGCTATGGGGCGCCGTGGCCGGCGGCGGGATGCACTGATTCCGCCAGGCGAAGGTTACCGCACCTGCCGGGTTTGCTTGAGCACCTCGAGACTGAGCGAGTTTCCCACTTCCTGCTCCTCATCGACGACGACATGCGCGCCGGCGGAAACCAAATCTCCCGCAAAGATATGATACCGAGCCCGTGCGAAGACAAGAGCTTTGGGCGAGAGCGCGCGGGCTTGTCGAATCACCTGTAATGCAATTCTATGATCTGGAACGGTAACCACCACCGCCTGGGCCGTAGAGACCTGTGCATGTTCGAGGACTTCGGCCTGCGAGGCGTCGCCGACATGGGCATCGATTTTATCGCGGCGCATTGCGGCCACGGTGCGCGGATTCATTTCGATCACCAGCACATGGAAGTCGGTTGCGCGCAGCGTCTCAACGACGTGCCTGCCTGCCGGCCCGTAACCGATCACAATGATGTGGTTGAAGAGGCCTCCCTCGGGAGCGATCGGTTCCCGTGCACGCACTTTTTTTCGCCTGATCCTTTGATCGACCCATTCCCCCACCCGCGGAGCTGAGGCAACCATGTACGGGGTCAAAAATAAGGTTGCCACCGTCGCCGTCACGAAGAGCCGGAAGAAGTTCTCGTCGAGCACTCCCCTATTTTGCGCCACCTGCGCGAGGAGAAAGGAGAATTCCCCCACCTGGGCCAGCGACAAAGCCGTCGCCACTGCGTAGCGGTTGCTGTTTCTGAACAGGAGCGCAATCGGCCAAATGATGAGAGCCTTGCCTGTAACAATCAGCGTCACTGCCACCGCCACCAAAGGCCATTGGCGTAAAACAAAGTGCATGTCGGCCAGCATTCCGATGGAGGCGAAAAACAGGGTCACGAACAGGGTTCGCAGCGCGCCGACATCGGCGCGAGTTTGTGTGGCGAAGGGGGTACCGGCGAGAAGGAATCCCGCTATGAAGGCTCCAAGCGCCGGAGAGAGTTGCAGTGCATGCGCCGCCCAGGTGGACCCAAGGACCGTAACTGCCGCCAGAAGAATCGGCAACTCCCGGTTCTTAGAGACAATGGTTATGTCGAAGAGTCTGGGCAGGACGTAATTGCTCAGGAGGTAAAAGACCCCGACAAAGAGAACGACGAGCAGAATGGAACGACCCAATCCTGTTACCGCTTGAAGCGGCGTGCCCTCTCCCCCCAGCATAGTCATCAGCAGCACCAGCGGAACGACGGCGATGTCCTGAAGCAGAAGAATCCCGAGGGCATTGCGTCCGTGAATGCTTTCGATCTCGGCCCGCTCGCTCAAGACCCGCAAGACACACGCGGTGCTGCTTGGTGCGACCATCAAGCCAAGGGCGATGGCTACGGCAGGACTCAGACCGAATGCCCATCCGCCTGCTGCTACGATTGCCGCAGTGAGGGCTATTTGCAGACTGCCGCCGCCCACGGCGATTGCTCCGAGGCGCCTGAGTCGACTTAGGGAAAATTCGAGGCCGATGGTAAACAGAAGCAGCGCCACTCCCAATTCAGCCATCGCCGAGACCATTTCGCGGCTGCTGATCAGGTTAAGCCCCCCCGGCCCAAGCGCTGCGCCCGCGGCAAGATAGCCCAGGATAGCGCTCTGCTTGAAGCGTTCGAAGAGGAGTCCGAGGAACAAGGCGGCGGCGAGCAGAACAACCATGTCGAGCAGGGGATTCCAGAATGTCGGGGCGGCGGCTGGATTCATATTTATGCCTTACAAGGCGCTGACGGGACCAATTTTCGAATCTCGAAGAATGATAGGAACAGCTTGATTTTGGATGACTCGAACACGGGTGTTGGTTCCGGATTTCAGGTAGCCATCTTTATCAATCTCTCAGTCTGCTCGGAAGTTCCAATCGTAATCAGTTTGTCACCGCCTTTGATCATGTGGTCGGGCGGCGGGTTGAAAATCATTTTGCCGTCTTTCTTTTCGATCCCAATGATGATAATACCGAGTTGACTGCGGATAGGGGTATCCTTCAGGAATTTTCCGTCGAGGCTGGACTTTTCGCTCACGCCGATTTCCTCGAGGCGGACGTCCATCTCTCGCTCGAGCGAACTGAGTTCGATGAATCGCGCTACAGCCGGCTGCAGGAGCGCGCTGACAAGCCTGTATGCACCGATCAGGTACGGAGAGACAACCTTATCGGCGCCGACCCGAACCATCTTCTGCTCGGTTCCTTTTGTTTCTGCGCGAGAAGTGATAAGGAGTTTGCTATTGAGGCTTTTAGCCGTAATCGTGATAAACAGATTTTCCGCATCGGAAGCGGCGACGGCCACCAGTCCCCGGGCCTGCTCTATATTTGCCCGGCGCAGGGTTTCTTCGTCTCCGGCATTTCCCTGAATAGCAAGGATTCCGCGTTCGAGCGCGCTCTGTACAACCGCCGCATCTGCATCGATAACGATAAATGGCAACTTTCGCTTCAGCAATTCGCCGGCAACTACGGTCCCCATCCTGCCGTACCCGCAGACAATGTAATGGTCTTTCAGGGTTCTGATTTCCCTTTCCACTCGACGCCTCCCCAGGATTTCCCTCAGGCCGCCCTCGATCATCATCTCGACGACGATGCCCAGGCTGTAAAAGACAAAGCCGACTCCGGCAATAATCAGCCCCATGGTGAACCATCTGCCGGGCAGAGAAAGCGGCCTCACTTCCCTGTAGCCGACCGTAGCAACCGTGGTGACTGTCATGAATAAAGCATCAAGAAAGGACCAACCTTCAATCAGCATATAGCCGGCGACACCGGTAAGCAAAACGGCGACAATCCCGCCTAATGTGATGAGCAGCCGGTGTTCGGGCAGCAGTGGAAGTCGCGTGCCCCCATATCCGCCCATAGAACGCTCCTCTAATGAAATTCGTTTTTGATATTGTACAGGAATCGGGAATCCGAGACAATCGATGTTCCGAGAATGCGCCTATTTCTTGAGCGGGGGCAGCACGCGGCGGACTTTTGCGATATCGAGCGGGGCAGTGCGGACGGCTTCTTCGTTTGCGCGTTTTATCTGCTCATACACCTCGCGCCGGTGAATGGTTATCTCGCGGGGGGCATTGATTCCGAGTTTTACCTGATCGCCTTCGATGGCGACAACGAAGACCTCGATGGAATCCCCGATAACGATGCTCTCATTCACTTTGCGAGTGAGCACAAGCATGGTCGGAGGCCTCCGCCGGCAGGATACGGTGTTTTGTGGTGAAGCGGGAATCCGTCAGTACGAGTTGCGCGGCTTTGCCGGCGGCCCGATTTATCACGAGGGGGCCCATCAGGTTCACCGTCATGTCGCGGGGATTCTCCGGAATGGTAACGACCGCCAATACCGTTGCGCTCGCCGGCTCGCTCAACTCTATTTCCGCCAGCTCTTCCGCGGACACGCTCACCTGGTAATCGGAGAATACGAGGCCCGGGTCGATCAAGACGAAACAAAGAGAGGCGTCCTCGAGCGACTGCCACCAGAAGAAGGGCACGTCGCTGTCGGGAAACGGCACCAGGGCGTAGCGCCGCAACCGCGGAAATCCAATCATCCCTGCCGGCATCTCGAAGCACTGCTGTTCAGCCACCTCGATCTCACCCAACGCTTTACTTGATATCTTCATAATTCTCCCACTTCATTGTCCATATTGGCGGAAGGTTCAGCGCCTTCCCTCTTCATGTCAAAAAAACATTGCTCTCTCAGGGTCGGCTGCATTATCTGAGGAAACTGAACAGAGTGGGCTGAAGCACGTGAACAGTGGTAGAGAGGGCAGCCTGATAGATGACCTCCTGATTCACCAGTTTTGTTGCAAATTCCGTGAGGTCCGCTTCCTCGGTGTTCGAGCGAAGCTCGTGAAAGTTAAGCTGCAGATCGAGAAGGCGCGATCGCGCAAAATCGGTCTGCACCAGATTCTGTCCGGATTTAGCGCGAGCCGAGGTAATCCGCGAAGTTGCGTCATCGACGTTTGCAATGAGTTCGGTTAGTCGCTCTGGGTCGTTATTCAGCAAGGCTTGCCGCACGGCTTCCGCGACTTCGATAAGTCCGGGCGCAAAGATGCCGAGGTCTTCGGCCGTAGTGCCGCCGAGTTCGCTGACAATGACGATGGGCGTATCGCCGATGAGCGAGTTTATGATCAGGCGGTTACCGGTGGAATCGAGCGATGCCTGAACATCGACTCCGGCGTTATTGATCGCGTCGATGACGTCGCCGACCGTTAGTGCGGAGCTCAGGTCGACGGAGGCCGTTTGCGTGTCATTGGTAATACGGATCGTGCCGAGGTTGATGCCGGCGCCCTCGTTGAGGAGGAAAACGGGCGTGTCCAATTCAGCGACCGGATCGAGGTTTGATCCCATAAGCGAGCCGACCGAACTGCCAAGAATACCCAGGTCTGCCGCAGTCGTCGTGGCCGGCGACGCGGCCGGATCCTCGGCGATGATCAAAGGGAGAGTTGGATCGACCGTGTTATCGTCGATAAACAGGCCGTTCCCGTCAGCATTAATGCTCGCGGTCACATCGACAGGCGCCGCATTTATGGCATTGATAACATCGCCGATCGTGACGGCTGAGCTCAGGTCGATTGTGGCGGAAGCGCCTGTGCCGTCGGTGATCACGATCGAGCCTGCTTGGACCCCGGCGCCGTCATTGAGCAACGCCAGCGGAGTATCATATACGGGGCCCGCGCTTAAATCGGGCTCGAGCACGGGATCGCCGATGACTTCCCCGATCCTGGTCGCGAAGGCCTGATTGCCGGGGATATTGATCGGCACCACGTTGCCCGGGCCGATTTCCACGTACATCAGCCCGCTGTCGCCGTGATAAGCCGAGCCGGTATCGGTACGCGTGAATGGAATGGTCTTGGTATCATGCCCGGCGAACAGATAGCGGCCGCCGAAATCGGAATTCACGGTCTGCAGCAGTTGCTCGATGAGGGCGTTTACCTGCTCGGCGGCAGCCGCCCGTGACTCAGGATTGCTGGTATCGTTTGCCTCGGTCACGGTTATCTCGCGCAGGTCCAGCAGGATATCGTTCAGGATACCGAGCGAGCCCTCGGTCGCCGTCACGAACGATTCCACAAAATCGATATTGGATATGAACCTGTCTATCTCGTTGATTTCCGCCCTTAAGCGCATGACGACGGCGGTCCCGAGAGGATTGTCCGAAGGGCGCCGGATCACCAGCCCGGTGGCGAGCGTTTCCTGCGTGTGCTGGAGTTGGCGGAGCGAGTTCTGCACGTTTTGCAGAGCCGTGTTCACGATAACCGGATTCGAAATTCGCGTGACCATTATTCGTTACCCTTCACGATGGCTTTTTCAGGCATTCAGCTCAGTGAGCAGCACCTGCAACATGTCGTTGACGGCGCCGACAAACTGGGCCGACGCCTCATATGCCTGCTGGGCGACCATGATATTTATGGCTTCCTCATCGAGAGAGACGCCCGAGATCGAGTCGCGCAGGTTTGCGATACCGCTCACAACTCCTAAAACGACATCGTGCTTGTCAATTGCCTGGCGCGTTTCCGAGCCGAGGTAAGCGAGTGTTTCCTGGAAAAACCCTTCGATAGTCAAGGAGGCTCCCGCACCGATAACCGGCTGATCCCGTAGCTGGGCGAGAGCGAGCGCATTGCTGTTGTCGCCGGGACTCGGGGACCGTGCGGCTGCGATAAGGTTGGGATCGGCCAGGATTCTATCGGAGACGGCGATCGAGGCGGCGGCGCCGGCCTCGGGATCGAAGGTGAAAAAGGTATTTAGGCCCATCGCGAGCAGGAAATCGCTCGTGTCGCCGGCCTGGGTATCGTCGCTGACGAACGTGAACGTGTCGCCGGCCGTCGTCGTTTCCAGAACGAGCTGGTTATCGGGCGTAACGGTTGCGGTGAGTCGCCCGTCGGCTGCAAAGGCAGTGTTGATTTGGGCCGCGATCGAGTTCAACGAATCGGTATCGGCGTCGACGGTGATCTCATGCTGCTCGAGCAGTTGCCCGTCGGTATCATAGACGGCGAGATAAAACGATCCGTCGATCGGCGTAAAGGGCAAGCCAGCGGAATCAAGCGTCGCATCGGGATCGGTGACGGCGAAATCGGAGGTGGTCGAGGTGTAGCGCGTGAGGCCGACGCCCTGGCTGTGGATTCGGTTCACTTCTTCAATAAGGGAGAGCGCGAGCGTGTCGAGGTCGGACATCATCTGATTCATCACTTCGCCGTCGCGCATGTCGAGGTAACCTTTGAGGCTGCCGCTCCTGATTTCGAGCGGGCGGTTTCCGCCGTTCAAGGCGATGATCTCGTAATAATCTCCCGCAGAGGCCGTGCCGGGATTCAGGCGCAGCCCGACGGGATTGTAGTTGTAATCCTGGACGATGCCGTATCCATCCAGATAAACGCTGACGGTGCCATTGGCGTTGTTGCGGATGTCGACCGATGCAATTGAGGATAGCTGGTTCAGGAGCTGGTCGCGCATATCGCGCGAGGAATTGGCCTGTGCCGACCCCGCCTCGAGGGTGCTGATGCTGCGATTGAGCTCGCTGATCTGCTGGGCGAGCCGGTTGATTTCCTGGACGCTGCTATTGATGAAGCCGCTCATGGAGACGCTCTGGTTGACAAGCATCTCGTGTGTCGAGCGGATGGAATCAGCGAGGGTGACGGCGGAACTGCTGACCGTGGTTCGCACGGCCGGGTCCTCAGGATTGTTGGACAGTTCCTGGAAGTTGTCGAATAAAGTGGATATCCCGTTTGCAATTCCAGAATCGGAGGGCTCGCCCAGAATATCCTCGGTCTGCATCAGAAAATCCATGCGGATGGCATACTCGCCCAGCACGGAATTCTCCTTGCGAAACCGGTCATCGATGAGGCTTTCACGGACCCGTGAAATCGTTCCGACATATGCGCCGTGTCCCAGCAGAACGTTGCCGTACCGATATTCGGGGTATCGCAGGAGCTCGGCGCGCTGGCGCGAGTAACCGGGCGTGGCGGCATTCGCGACGTTTTGTCCGGCCACATCCATCAGAATCTGCTGTGTCTGGAGAGCGCTTCCTCCCAGCGAAAGCATAGAAAAGAGGGTCATGATCGTCCTCCCGTGGCCGGATCAGATGTGATGATCGAAAAGTGCGGCCGCCGTTGCGGCCGATTTTTTCACTCCGGTGCGCCCGTAGACGTCGCGATTCGATTCGGGCTCAACCAGGTTTTTCAGAACCGAGTCCATCAAATTCGAGCAGTATTTCAGCAATTCGACGTTTATCCTATTCTGTCTCTGCGTATCGTGAATAGCCGCGATTGCTTTAGAGCGCAGTGAGTGGAGACGCTCGCTGAGGGGCCCCGTCAGGCGCTCCGCGATTTGCCCGAGCGTGACATTCGCCTTTGAGAAACCCAATTCGCGCGCGAGCTGCTCTGCGACAGATTTACGTTCCTCTTCCAGCCGATAATTGGCGGCGGCGATATCCTGGATATCGACGGTGATCAAGGGCAAAGCTTTTAAGTCGTTTGCCGACAAAGCTTTACGCTTATCCAGCGCCAGGCGCTTCAACGTATGGTAATTCTCAATTTGTGTTTCGAGAATTGCGGCAAGACGCTCAGCGATTTGTTCCATAAGCTTTATCCTCTTTCTTAGATATCGGCATCCTGCGGCGTTTGCTTTAGCAAGGTTTGCAGACTTTGGTAAATCGAGTCGGCCAATCCGAGCTGACTTGAGCGCACCATCCCTGTGGCAAGTTCCTCATCCAGAAAATCCTGAAACAGCTCTTCTGTTTTTCCGCCGTAGAGGACTGAATTTTTTGGGATCGATTTCCGCATTTCGCGGATCAACATATGGAGGAAATAGGTCGCCATCTCGCGGGCGGCTGCCCGCACTTTCTCCGGATTGGAGTCCGCGGTGGGAGAACTGAGCTGCTGGAGTTTTTGCTGAGTTTGTCCAACACCGAAATGTCGTTCCGAACTTTGAACGATATCAAGCTGATTCATGCGGGCCTTTTAGTTTTTGCTTGCTTTGGGGACAAACACCATTCTATCCCGCGAGGCGCGGGACTTCGCTGCGCTCAGCGATCAGGCGCGAATTTATTTTGCATAATCGCCGTCGCTGTGAAATCCAAAAATAGAGCCGATCCTCTTCGCCCCGGGACAGAGGGACAGTCCCCATTGCTTAGATTGCAGCCGTTGGACACTTCAATAGTGCTCGCATTCTGTTACATAAATTCCAGGGTTGCCTGAAGGGCGCCGGCGCGATCGATCGCCTCGAAAATCGCGACAAGATCCTCAGGTCGAACGCCGATGGCATTCAATGCGCTTGCGACCTCCCCCACTTTTGCGCCATAAAGCTCCAGGACATGCAGTTCATCGGGGAGAGCGGCGGCCTCGTCCCGCCCGCCGACAAATATTCGGATATCTCCATGCGAGACAGCCACGGGCGTGATGACGGCGTCCTTTCCGACTACTATGGTGCCGGTGCGTTCGTTGATAACGACTTTGGCGAGGGTATCGGGCTCGACTGGCGCCAGCTCCATTTCACTGATAAAACCGATGGTGTCGCCGGTGTAACTCTGGGGTATCTTTACCGCGATTGAACCTCCGTCAACGGCTTCGGCTACTTTTTGATGAAAATGAAGGTTGATCGCATCCGCCGTCCGCATTGCGGTGGTGAAATCAGCGCGGCGAAGGCAAATGGTAAGCGTGTCGGTTTCGCCGACAATTGTGGAAGGGACCTCCTTTTCGACGATAGCGCCCTGAACCGCCAGTCCTGTTGTGAGATGTGCTCCCCGCATTCTGCGGCCCGTACTTGGCGTTCCCACCGAGACAGGGCCCTGCGCCACCGCGTAAACCTCATTATTTCCTGCTCGCAGAGCCGTCAGCAGCAGGGTGCCGCCTTGCAGGCTTTCGGCGTCGCCGATTGCAGAGACGGTGGCGTCTAATTTCGCGCCTTCCTTTGCGTAGGGGGGAAGTTCGGCCGTGACCATGACTGCGGCCACGTTCTCCGCGCGCAACTGAACGGAATCGAACGTGACACCGAACTGATTCACCATGTTTGCCAGCATTTGCCGGGTGAAGGGGACGCGGCGTCCGTCACCGGTTCCATTCAAACCGGCCACGAGTCCGTACCCGACGAGTTGGTTGCTGCGCACTCCGCGGACATAGGCAACGTCCTTCACCCGCGCGATCTGCTGCGCGAGCGCCGGCGCCGCGACCGCTAAGGCCAGGAATAGCGACAAGCTCCATTTTTGGAGATTCCGGGAGACAGGATTTGCGCGTGTTCGAAATCGGGCTTTGTCCATGATTTTTTTTAGAATGGCCATATGAATTCGAGGGCCTCCGTGATCACGCCGCGCTTTTGGACGGTGCTCAGCGGGCCGTAGCCCTTGCACTGGATTTCAGCATTTGCAATTTGTGTGGAGAACACTGTGTTCTGCGGTGAGATGTCCTGGGGTCTGACCGTTCCAACGACGATAATCCAGTTTTTCTCATCGTTTATCACCATGTTCTGACTCGCTTCCACCCGCAGATTTCCGTTTGGCAGAATTTCGACCACTTGTCCTGAAATAGTTCCCCTGAGTGCTGAGGCCCTTACAGACGAGCCGCCGCTCTCGAATTCATTGGAGGCATCAACCCCGAACCGCGGATCGGCCGAAAAAGGCTGCCCAAAGAGCTCGGTGAACCCAAGGATATCGCTGAATCCGTCGATGCCGAAGTCCAGTTCCGTCTCTTTCTCGGTATCGGTGAGCGTGCTGTTTCTGGCGTCAACCGCTTCCACGATGAGGATGGTGATGATGTCGCCGATCCTGTATTCGCTCCTGGAAGTGGAATAGAACGAATGCGTTTCCGCGCCGGGCGCTCTCCAGATAGAATCGGCGCGAGCGGGAGATGAGAAACAAAACAGAAGGAAGAGCGGCAGGAACACAGCGCGGCGGAGCCGCAAGGGGTTTTGGATTTTGGATTTTGGATTTTGGATTGACGAGGTACTAAATAACCGGTTCTGCAATCCTTTAAGGTAATCAGCCTTAAGCTGTGACATCTGCAAAAAAAGACGACATGAATTCAAGATTTCAAAAGTGAGTAGTATGGGATATCTTCTGCGGCGTGAAATGAAACTCATCTGGTTTTCTCCTGTGTCAGGGCGTCTTAATACGCCACTTCCAAGACGCCGGAATCGGTCACCCGAGCTCTTACCACTTTCTTCGACGGCAGCCGAACGCGGATTATGTCGTTAACGCGACCGGCGTCAAGCACGCGGCCCTTGGTAACGATGTTGAAGCCGTTTCCGCCCCAGACCAAGGATGCCGTTTCGCCCCGCGTGAAAACAGGTGGTTCTGTAAAGAACTCCATGCATAGCGGAGTTTCCGGATTAATAGCGCGCAGCGCAGTTTTTCCTTCAAGTTGTTTGATATCGGTGACGGGCCGGCCGGATAGGCGCGATCGTTCGATATCGCTCATTTTGTAGTTCCCCTGTTCGGCAGGCTCTCCCCGTCGCAGCTTTGCGGTCGTCACAAGAGCCTTCACATACTGTTCGACAACAAAGCGGTGAACCACTTTTCGAAACAATTCTCCATTGATGAGGATGTCGAATTCGGCGCTTACGCTGCCGGAAAACGACTCGTTTGGCGCCGTGACGACGACAAGTTCGCGCACCCCGACAGGAACAACGAGGGAACTCAAGTTTTTGGGTGCCTGAATAGAGAAGCTGCCGCGATCCCAGCCGGTTTTATGCTCGACATGTGCGCGAAAAGCCTCCAGGAATTGCTCGGGCGCCAGCAGCTCGAAATCCCGCTTCACAAGGGTCTCCCGCGCCCCGGACATCTCGATATCCGTCAAGGGGATTCCCGCTCTATAGAGTGCGGAGGCAATGTCGGAAATATGGACAATCTGAGTTTCAGCCGGAGGAGGCGCGGCGCAGATGATGGTTGATTCGAGCTTTTTCAGCTCTGTTTCGGAAAACGGATTGCTGATGGCCGCCAGATCGTGCAAGCGCACAATATCTCCTCTGATACTCGCTTCTTTTTTTATCTCAATTTGAACCGCATTAACCTGGGAAACAGGCAGCAGCATTAGCAGCAAGATCAGGCAGAAGAGCAAGGGCCGCGCGACTTGTTTGTTCACCATCAGGTCCTCATATTATTGGCGGTTTGCAGCATTTCGTCGGATGTGCGTATGACTGACGAATTGACTTCGAAGGCGCGCTGGGTGATGATCATCTGGACAATCTCGTCGACGACGGAAACATTCGATCCTTCGAGGAATCCCTGCCGCAGAGTGCCGGCGCCTTCCTCACCGGGAACGCTCAGGATCGGGTCGCCGGATGCTTCGGTTTCCAGATACAGATTCCTGCCGTGGCTCAGCAAGCCGGCAGGATTGATAAAGCGAGCGAGTTCGATTTGTCCGAGCTCGTCGATGCTGCTGTCGGACAGGGTCGCCGAGACCGTGCCGTCGCTGCCGATGGTGATCGCGATGGCGTCGTCGGGAATCGAGATTTCCGGCTCGAGCGGATACCCGTCGGACGTGACCATGACGCCGTCGCGATTCATTTTGAACGAGCCGTCGCGGGTGTAGGCGATCGAGCCGTCAGGTAGCGTGATCTCGAAGAAGCCGTCGCCCTCGATAGCGACATCGAGTGAATTGGATGAGGCGATGAACGATCCCTGCTGGAAGATTTTCGTTATCGAGGATACGCCGACGCCGTTTCCAAGCTGAATGCCGGAAGGTATCTCGAATCCCTGAGAAGAGACTGCGCCCGGTGCACGAATCGTCTGGTAGAGCAGATCCTGGAAATCGACGCGGCTCCGCTTGAAAGCCGTTGTGTTGACGTTTGCGAGATTATTCGCCAGCACGTCCAGGCTCGTCTGCTGCCCTTTCATGCCAGTGGCGCCGGTGAATAAGGATCGCTGCATCGTGTCCTCCGTGTTTTTTGTACTATACGCGCGCTATGCGGTTAACGGCCGCATCAAGAGATTCATCAAGCGCCTGCACCGCCCTCTGGCTGCTCTCATAGCTTCGGGCCGCACTCATAAGAGAGACCAGTTCGGCAATGGGATTCACATTGGAACCCTCGAGCGCGCCCACCCGGACGCGCGGGTCCGGCACGACAAAAGAAGCGGTTGCGCCGGCCTCGGTTGCGCCGAATAGTGAGTCGCCGTACGGGGTAAGAGGATACGGCTTCGGGAAATCGACTACCAGGATGGTCTCGGCGGGGACATCGTTTACGAGTACATCCCCATTAGCCGAGATTCGAACGGTTTCTCCGTGAATTATGATGGGTCCCTCGCGCCCGAGCACGGGATAGCCTTCGCGCGTGACCAGGTGTCCCAGAGAATTCAGAGAGAAATTTCCGGCCCGGCTGTAGCGATCACCCAAAGGCGTCCGAACGACGAAGAAGCCCGGGCCTTCGAGCGCGAGGTCAAGAGGGTTCCCGCTTTCAATTGTCGGACCTTGTGAGAAATCCTCTATTGTGGCGTTAACCGCAGCCCCTCCGCCGTCAACATTATCTATGCCGCGCGCGGGGGGATAGCGCATGATCTCGCGGGAAAATATTTGATGGAAACCGCGAATGGCCGGCTGGCTGCGTTTGAATCCGGTAGTGCCGACGTTGGCGAGGTTGTTGGAGATGACATCCACCCTCCGGCCTTGCGCGATCATTCCCGATGCCGCTGTGTAGATGCCGCGAAGCACGGTTGTAGAGGTTTCTCCTTTCGGGTCGCCACTTTTCAGTTGAATTTGGTTTTTTTTGAGCAAGGCATGTGCCAAAGGCAAGGGAGTAAAGCTGCGGCTTATTTTCTTGATATTGATACGCAAATGGCCTGCTCACGCGATTCAGATAGTCATGTCGAATCGGGGAAGCTGGAAAACTATTCCGGTTCGACCGAGAAATTTTTTCCGAATGCGGAAAGAAAATCCGGCTTCTCTCGTTGATCAGCAGCAGGATTTTATTGACATTTTCAGGATATTGTGGTAAGAATAACCGACTGGATATTTATTCACCTTAAATCTTGTGGAGAGAGAAGAGGGGTGGCGAGGGGAGGAATGCAACTAACCAGCGGAGCGGATTACGGGTTGCGAGGGCTGTTGTACCTTGCGGGACAGCCGTTGGGGCGACTCGTGGTGGCGGCCGAAATAGCGGAAGCCGAAGAAATGCCAGAGTATTTTTTTTCAAAAATATTCCAGCATTTGGCGAAGGCGGGCATTGTGAATTCGGTGAGGGGCAGCAGCGGAGGGTTTTCACTTGCGCGGCCGTCGAACGAGATAACGGTACTCGAAGCGATTGAGGCGATCGAAGGGCCGATCAACATGGGCAAGTGTGTCATCGCGCCCGAAAGCTGCAAGAAGAGCGACACCTGTCCGTTTCACAAGTTCCTGAAAGAAGGGAAAGATTCTCTCAGTTCCGTTCTCGGAAAATACACCCTGGCCGATGCTCTAAGATATTCGCAAAGTTTAGAGCATCGGACGGACGCCTGACGACAATTTTCGCCTATCAAGAAGAGCGACGGGTAATCGAGACCGTCATCTCTTGAGATGCTCTCTTTTGAGAGTACCCCGAAGTTTATAGATTTGATCTTGGCCTTTCCTTAGTCTCATTTTTTCCTCCGAGACTATTGACTTCCAGAGAATCGCATGCTAAGATTACCGCGCCTGGCACGGGCGTGGCAATGGGACTTTCCGTTTTCCCTGCCATAATATCCTAATCCTCAACCGGTTACACGTCTCGTCGTTTCCCTGTCTTGAAGGGCGAGATAAAAGGGAAGGGCGAATCAGTTTCATTTAAAATGATCGCATGATTAATTGACCTGAAGAATAGGAAGGGCAGCCGACTCATCCCGGCAAAGAATGGAGTCGGCGGCCCGCGCTTATCCAGAAGGGACAGGTGTCCTCTGGCAGCTTATCGTATTTTATCAGCGAAGGGCGGATTCCGGCAAGGGGCGGGATCTTTCTTCTCCTTCCGATTATCTTTCGCCCGTCGGCCAATATCAAGGTTCTTCAGCAGCAGGCTGTTAAATAATTTCGGAACTTGTGGCGCGGCATTTCAAACCGCGCCTTTTCCTTTTTTGGACTCCATACAGCTTTTTCTGAAAGGACACCTTCAATGAAGAGGGCACATTCTGTGCGGATGAGCGGGGCTTTGTTGGTGCTGGCAGTTTTGGCCGGTCTGGCGCTTTTTCCGGCGACTGGTCAGGCGGACGAATTTACCGTGAACGGAGGGTTCGAAAGCGGTGATTTGACGGGGTGGAGTGTCGACGCTTCGGCGAATGCAAGCGCGAGCGTCGACTCCGGCATTGTCAAAGGCGGGAGCTATGCCGCGCGACTGCACTTCGACAAGTATTGCGAAAGCGTGACCCTGAGGCAGCGTCTGATTATTCCCGATAATGCGGAGTTTTCGTTCTGGATGCGAAAAGAGCAGAGTGATACGAGTTCTGTTGCGATAACGGTGTCTCTGAAGGACTACAGCAACCTGGTCGATTTCTCCGGCTGGGGCGATTTTGTGGAAGATGTTGTGTATCTGCACCAGGATTTTTACATTGTTCAGTCTGAAGGCTGGGTGCAGAAGAAATGGTATATCGATTATCTGACCGGTCATGATGTTGAGATTACTATTGAATTTTCGAATTTCGGCACGTGCTCCGAGTTTTTCAGCCGGGACCTCTACATAGATGAAGTTTCCGTTAAGAGTTGCAACGAGATTGCACCCAGAATCCACAATGGCGACTTCGAGACGGGAACGCTGGAGCAATGGTCGTCATACGAAAGCGGAGCCGGGTATGCGCAGCTTTCAGGTCCTCCCCATTCAGGCACTTACGCGGCCGAGCTCTATCTGCCCATTACCTGCAATGATGCGCGGATCAGACAGCGGTTTATCGTTCCCTCCAACATCGACAAATTGGCTTTTTGGACAAAGTCAATCTATGGTGCTCCCTTCACATTCCAGGTGCTCCTGAGGGATTACACAAACGGCGGCGTTGTCAACGATACCACAGTGTTTTCCGCAGAGGGCGGCTCATGGGATTGGCAGCGTCATGAATTCGATCTGACCCCGTTCGTAGGGCGATATATGGAACTCATATTCCAGCTCGCATATGCGGGCTCCTGCGGAGAGCCGGACCCGGTCCATATTCTGATCGATGATGTCGAACTGGTTCAGATGGGTGGTGCCGTGGATGGCGACGGCGACGGGGTACCGGATGCATCGGATAATTGTCCCGAAGTTTCCAATCCTGCGCAGGAGGATACGGACACCGACGGAATCGGTGATCTGTGCGATAGCTGCATGTCTTACGGGAATCCCGATCAGGCCGACGCCGATGCCGATTGCGTTGGAAATGACTGTGATAACTGCTGGTATGTCGCCAACGTGGACCAGTTGGATTCGAACTCGAACTGTCCTCCCCCGCCCTATTCTTCCGATCCGCTCTGCGGCGACGCGTGCGAGGGAGGCGCAGGCGCCAATCCCTGCGAATGGCGTTACGGGTGCGAGCAGATCAACTGTTCGTCTTTCTACGACGAGATGAGTTGCAACAGTAATTCCATGTGCTATTGGGACTACATGTATATGATGTGCATGAATCAGGACGCCTGCTCGATGTATTACGACCAGATGTCGTGCGATTCCGATAGCAGGTGCCAGTGGTACGGCTCCTACTGCGGCCCGTTTCCGTGCGAGGGCTTGGGAACCGACCAGATAGCCTGTTCGCAGCACGCGAACTGCGCATTCAGGCCGAGCGCCGAAGGGTCGTGCTGGGAGAAGCCGTGCGAGGATTACCCGACTCAGGAACAATGCAGCGCGAATTCGCTCTGTTCGTGGGACGGCATGGTTTGCACGTGGACGTTTACCTGTCCGACGTTCATGTACGAAGCGGAATGCAATTCCCATCCCGAATGCTCGTGGGACGGCATGAATTGCGTCAGTGTCTGCTCGACGTACGGTACGGAAAGCGCCTGCACAGGCGGCGCCCCTTCCGCCGAAACCGATTGCTCGAATCTGGTGGATGATGATGGCGACGGGCAGGTCGACTGCGGCGACTCCGATTGCTGGATCGGCCCCCTCTGCAGTGAATCTCCTGAAATATCCTGCGGCGATATGAACGACAACGACCGCGATGGCCTGACGGACTGTGGCGATCCCGACTGCTATTCATACCCTGTGTGCGCAGGTTCGATGGAGCTTTGCTACGACGGAGTGGATAACGACAGCGACAGCTTTATTGATTGCGACGATTACCCTGATTGCGCCGGCCATCCTTACTGCGCGCTCGATTCGGACGGCGATGGCGCGACGAACGCGACCGACAACTGTCCGGATGTCGCGAACCCGACGCAGGTGGACGGGGACGGCGATGGCGTCGGCGACGCCTGCGACAACTGCCGGACAACACCCAATCCCTCTCAGGCCGATTCTAACTCGAACTGTCCAGCCCCACCATACAGTTCCGACCCCGCGTGCGGCGACGCCTGTGAGGGCGCGCCGGCCTCCGACTGCGACTGGTACTGGGGTTGCCGGCAGAAAGATTGCTTCGGGATGTACTACGGCGACCAGATCGGGTGCGAGAATGATCCCGGCTGCTCGTGGGATTCCATGATGGGCGAGTGTTACGAATACCGGTGCTGGGAGCACACCGACCAATTCAGTTGCGAAAGCGCGCCCGGCGCAAACTGCCAGTGGCGAAACGAAATGTGCGAGACCGTCAACTGCTACGGGTACGAACACGATCAGGCGGCGTGCCAAGCGCACGCGCTGTGCGAGTTCGAATCCAGGGAAGACGGCTTCTGCAACGTTCCTCAGTGCGTGCTCAACTATAATGAAGCCGACTGCCTTGCCAGTCCCCTCGGTTGCGTATGGGATGGCCGCTGGTGCAATCCCTCGGTCCCATGCTATTCCCATGCCTCTCAATTCGAATGTGATTCAGATACGAATTGCATCTGGAACACGACGGCAATGTACTGTAGCGAGGGAGGCTGCCAATCCGAATACGACATCACCGGCGTCTGTCCGTCTCCTGAATGCGAACTGGTTGAGCCGGGCGCCTGTAACAGCGTCTGTTACGGCCATACCACCGAAGCGGAATGTACCGGAGCAACCTGCCTCGCCGACGGCATGACGTGCTCCACCAACGAAGAGTGCTGCTCGAACTATTGTAATAACAATGTCTGTGAAACGCTGGTCACCGACGCCGACGGCGACGGCATCAGCGACAGTGTCGACAATTGTCCGAATCATGCCAATTCCAATCAGGCTGACGCCGATATGGACGATGTTGGCGACGTATGCGACAACTGCTGGTTCGAGCCGAACCCGGACCAACTCGACACCAACGCCAGTTGTCCGGCGCCTCCTTACGCCGCGAACCCCGCCTGCGGCGACGCCTGCGAGACCATCCCGCCGGACTGCGGCTGGAACTATGGATGTCGCGCGACCGATTGCTGGCAGTACGCGACCGAATATCTCTGCGAAGTAGACGCGGCGTGCGACTGGAATTGGGGAAGCAACAACTGCGAGCCGTTCAATTGCACGGCATACTACGATCAGGCAAGCTGCGAGCAGGACAGCCGCTGCGAGTGGAACGGCGGAATGTGCAACACCTTCGATTGCTATGCTCTGGGAAGCGACTATTACGAGTGCATGGACCATGCAAACTGCTCGTTCACAGGCGCCGAATCCGGCGAATGCTATGAGACGGGCTGTTATGATTATCGGATGCAAAGTGAATGCCAGGCCGATCCCGAGTGCGCGTGGCAGGGAGATTACTGCACGTGGGCAATCGATTGCGGGTCGCTCGACAGCGCGAACTGTTATTCATATCCCGATGAGTGCATCTGGAACGACACGATGTGGATGTGCATGCCCCGGAACTGCGAGAACGAATTCATGCTTACCGGGCAGTGCGATCCGATCGCCTGCTATCAGCCCGACGCAGGCTCCTGCTGGAGCGTTTGCCGCGGCTACACGACCGATGTTGAATGCGTGGGCGCCGCGATAGATACCGACGGCGACGGCATTATCGACGTCTCAGACAACTGTCCATACGTTTCCGGCGCCGATCAGACGGACACCGACCTTGATATGGTCGGCGATATCTGCGACAACTGCGCCGCCACACCCAATGCGAATCAATCAGATGTCGACGGTGATGGCGTCGGCGACGCCTGCGACAACTGCCCGAACACACCGAACGGCGTGTTCACTGACTTCTATCATTCGAGCACGCAGACCGGCGGCTGGAATGACTGCTACGACTGCGCGGCGGGCCAGCCAAACACGCAATCGGTCGGCGAGCCGGATTATACCCGCTATCTCACCGGTCCTTCTTCGATTCGGCTGTATGCATACGGCGACAACGGCGGTTATTGCACAAGCGATTACGCCACGTGCCAGAACTCGATCGCGACATTCGAGGTGCTCGCCGAACAGCCGCAATACGTCACCTTCTGGATGAACGCCGACAATACGCCATGGGACAATCGCTTCCATGAAATCGTTACGGTGCACATGTGCGACGCGATGGGTTGCGACAGCGTCGAGGTCGTTCATGAGTACTGCGACATTGTCAGCGGTGATTGTCCATCGGGCGCGTATCCTTCTCTCACGATGGCCTGCGATGAGACAATGACCGGGCAGGACGGCAGGACATGGTGCCGCCGCACCGTCGCGTGGCCGCCCGCTCGCAATGCCGGCGGCTATTACTTCCAGATCGAAGCTTTCGGGTATCGCTGGGATATGGGCGGACAGGACTCCTGGATCGAGATATTTGTTGATGAAGCCTGCTCATCGGACGCCAGCGGCGCCTGCGCCGGCAATCAGACCGATTCCGACGCCGACGGCATGGGCGACGCATGCGATATCTGCCCGAACGATGCGCTGAATGACGCGGACGCCGACACTGTGTGCGGCGACGTGGACAACTGCCCGGCCACGCCGAACCCCGATCAGGCGGACGCCGATTTCGACGGGCTGGGCGACCTTTGCGACAATTGCCCGCAGGTGAGCAATCCCGACCAGCTTGATAGCGACGCCGACGGTGTCGGCGACGTGTGCGAGGAGAGCGACTGCTGGAACCTTATTGATGATAACGGTAACGGCTTGATCGACTGCGACGATCCGGGCTGTCTGAGTGAGCCCATCTGCAGCGAACCCTCTGAAACCTACTGCGGCGATCTGCACGACAATGACGGTGACGGACTGGTGGACTGCGATGATCCTGATTGCGCGACCTATCCGGTCTGCACCGGCGCAATGGAACTCTGTTACGACGGCGTCGACAATGACGGCGATGGGCTCGTGGACTGCCAGGACACCGCCGACTGCACCGGCCATCCCTATTGTTCACTGGACGACGACGGCGACGGGATCGGTAACGCAACTGATAACTGCGTGACTGTTTTCAATACGGACCAGTCGGATATTGACGCCGATGGTATCGGCGACGCCTGCGACAATTGCCCGGCAGAGGCGAACGCGGATCAACTGGATACAGACGCCGACGCCGTGGGTGACGCGTGCGATAATTGCCCATCGGTACCGAATGCCGATCAAACGGATACCGATGGAGACACCGTAGGCAACGCGTGCGACAACTGCCGGTATGATGTGAACGCGGATCAGGCCGACGCGGACGCGGACGGCGTGGGAGACATCTGCGACAACTGCCCGGCTACCGCGAACGCCGATCAGCTCAATACCGATGGCGAAATTGCGCTCATCTTGCAGGATGCGGGAACGGAGGTGGTCGATGACGCCCGCTATTACGCCGCGGGATGCGGGGCGACGTGCAGTAAGGACCATGCGGACGCGAAGTATAACGATGACGCTCTGCTTTCTCGCAACAATGGCTATAACGAAGACTATGAGCACTGGTCTTTCGTCAAGTTCGACATATCTCAGCTTCCGGAGGGGGTGACAATTAAGAAAGCCACGCTTGCCCTGTACAATTTTGACGGGGGCACGGGGCCGTATGATTCTCAGCCGACCACTGCCTATGTCGTGCCCGAGTCGGATGACCATTGGGATGACGAGACGCCCTGCAGCGATTGCAGCGTTCTGCAGCCTGGTGGGGCGCCTTCCGGCAGGTATACCACCGGTTACGTTGCGACTCTTGCCATCCTCAACGACGGCGGCGCGCGGTGGGTGTATGCCGATGTGACGAGCGTTGTCGCCGGCTCCTATGGCATCTCGGATTCCCTCGTTTCATTCAAGCTGGTGAACGAGGATAACGGAAACAACCAGTATGCCTGGTTCCGTTCATCAAACTACGGTACTCTCTCGCTCCGGCCAAAACTCACCATAGTCTATGGCGACGATTTCGGCGATGCGTGCGATAATTGCGCCGGTGTGCCCAACATCGACCAGGCCGATAGCGACCTGGATGGAATGGGCGACGTCTGTGACAACTGCGTGTCTGTTTCCAATCCGGACCAGGCGGACGGCGACGGGGATACGGTCGGCGACGCCTGCGACAACTGTCCGACACGTCCGAATCCGGACCAGGTCGATAGTGACGCTGACGGCGTGGGAAACACCTGCGATAACTGTCCCGACGCCGCCAACGCGGACCAGACGGACATGGACAGCGATACCGTCGGTGACGCCTGCGATAATTGCGCGACGGTTTCGAACCCCGACCAACTGGACTCCGAGCCGGTCTATGTGTCGCTGTTCGGCACTACCTTCCCTGCCGGGATCGATATAGGTGACTACGTCTACGTGGCCACCCCGGCCGATGATGTGGTAAGACGCTATTCCAAGACGGGTTCCCTCTTGCAGACGTTCACCGGCGACGGATATTTCAATAATCCGACCGACGTAGCCGTCGGCGACGACGGATTCATCTACGTCACCGATACCTTCAATAACCGGGTTGTAAAACTGACCAAGACCGACACTGTTGAGGCGGCGTGGCCGGTTGATCCGGACAGCGACGGCATCGCCTTTGATCACAAGAGCGATCATGTCTATGTCTCGACTCGGTATCAGATACTGAAGTTTGATACCCTTGGAAACCTTTTGGACACTTGGGGCGGCCCCGGAACCGGACCGGGCCAGTTTAATTACCCAAGTGGAATAGCAGTGAGCGCCGGCTTTGTCTATGTAGCCGACACCGCCAATAATCGCATCCAGAAGCTGACCACCGGCGGCACGTTCATTAGAGAGTGGGGTTCCTACGGGACTAATGACGGTCAATTTCGCAACCCACATGACGTCGATGTTGACTCCGCCGGCTTCGTGTATGTGGCGGACACCACCAATGGTCGTATCCAGATGTTTACCCGGGATGGCGCATTCGTTACCAAATGGAACAGCGGTTCGGGGATAACATTCTCTAACCCGCAGGGCATAGCGCTTGACCCCGATGATTACGTCTATCTTGCTGATTCCGGCAGAAATCGCGTCGTAAGGTTCCTCATGGGAGACGGCGCCGGCGATGCGTGCGACAACTGCATCGATGCTATCAATCCCACCCAGGCCGATCTGGACGACGATGGGCTGGGGGATGAGTGCGATATCTGTCCGAACGACCCGCTGAATGACGTCGACCACGACGGCTTGTGCGGCGACGCCGACAATTGCCCGGATGTCAATAACCCAAACCAGCTTGACTCCGATTCCGACGGTCGGGGCGACGTCTGCGACAATTGCCCGGGAGCCTACAATCCCGACCAGGCCGACTGTAACTCCAATGGCCTCGGCGACGCGTGTGACGCGATTAATCCGCTCGCGGACGATTCCAACTGCGACGGAATCGATGACAACTGCAATGGAATGCCGGACGATGCGTATACACCGACGCCGACCTCGTGCGGAGTTGGAGAATGCGCGGCTGCAGGCGAAATGGCCTGCTTAAACGGCTCACTGCAGGATACCTGCGTGGCCGGCTCGCCCACTGGTCTCGATGACGACTGCGATGGGTCAGACCAGAACTGCAACGGCATTGCTGACGACGCGTACATACCGACGCCGACCTCATGTGGAGTTGGAGAATGTGCGGCCGCTGGCGAGATGATCTGCGTCGGAGGCTCGCTGCAGGACACCTGCGTGGCCGGCTTGCCGACCGGACTGGATGACGATTGCGACGGACTGGATCAGGACTGCGATGGCGTAGCGGATGACGCCTATGTCCCAACCACCACCTCATGCGGCATAGGCGAATGTGCGGCCACCGGCGAAATGGTCTGCGTAGCCGGCATATTGCAAGATACGTGCATAGCCGGCTCGCCGACCGCCGAAATCTGCGACGGCTTGGACAACGATTGCGACGGACAAGTTGATAACGGATTTGATACCGATGCTGACGGAATAGCCGATTGCTACGACAACTGTCCTGGTGTCGCGAACCCGGATCAGGCGGACATCGATAGTCTGGAGGGCATGGCTTCCTATTGGACTTTCGAAGAAGGCAGCGGCACGACCGCCGACGACTCGATCGGCATGAATGACGGCACGCTGTATGGCGCGGTTTGGACCACGGATACGCCCGCCGGGAGCGGCTCTGCCCTGAGCTTTGCGGGTGGGACCAACAGGGTGCAGGTTCCTGACAGCTCCACCTATGAGGTTTCGACCGGTTCCATCGAGCTGTGGTTCAAGACAACCACGAATTACGCGAGCACATCCGTACGAAACGGATATCTTATTGGAAAGCAGCAACTGAATTCAACGTTCGCCGTTGGAATATATGGCGGGTATGACGTTCCAGCGGAAGCGGGCAAGATCTTCTTCTGGATCAGAAACTCGGCGGGTAGCGCCACCAGAACGCTGACATCGCTTTCCAGGGTGGATGACGGTCAGTGGCACCATCTGGCCGGTATTTGGGGAGGCTCCGGAATGGCGTTCTATATCGACGGCGTGCCGCAGGCCTCCGACCCATGGACCGGCTGGTGGGATGACAACTCATCCGCGATGGGAATTGGGTGCGCGATAAATCAGACCGGCCCGATCCTCGGGTATATCGGCCTGATCGACGAAGTGGCGATCTACGACCGGCCACTCGCGCCGGAAGTGGTTCAACACCATTACGTATCAGGTGGAGGCGGTTATGTTGGCGACGGCCTCGGTGACGCCTGCGATAATTGTCCAACGGAATCAAACGCGGACCAACTCGACGCTGACAGTGACGGGTTCGGCGATGCGTGCGACATCTGCCCCACCGATCCATTGAACGATGTCGACGGCGACGGGGTCTGCGGCGACCTCGATAATTGCCTCGCGACTCCGAATCCTGATCAGACTGACGCTGACGGCGACGCTTTGGGTGACGCATGCGATAATTGTCCGAATGCCTACAATCCGGATCAGGCCGACTGTAACGCCAACGGCATCGGCGACGCGTGTGACGCGATTAATCCGCTTGCCGATGACTCCAACTGCGACGGCGCCGATGACAACTGCGACGGAACTCCAGATGAAGCGTACGTGCCCACTGCCACAACTTGCGGCTTGGGCCTCTGCATGTCTACCGGACAATTGATTTGTTCCGCCGGTTCTCTTGTAGACACCTGCGCGGCCGGCTCGCCGACCGGTCTGGATAACGACTGCGACGGGCTCGACCAGAACTGTAACGGGGTGGCCGACGATGCGTATGTGCCGACCGCAACCTCCTGCGGAGTTGGAGAGTGCGCGGCCGCCGGAGAGATGGTGTGCGTGAGCGGCAGCTTGCAAGACACCTG
>QZKU01000011.1 GCA_003598085.1 Candidatus Abyssobacteria bacterium SURF_5 | reverse complement strand
CATGTTGCTTTCGTCCTCCAACTCCCACGCCTCGCGGGATTCGATTCAGGAAGGAAAGGAGCAATGTGACGATTATGCTCTTCCGGTAGACCGCGGACCAGGCACTCAGGACTGCTTTGCTAATCTGAGTAAATCAGCGGAATCTGCGGATAAGAAAATATCTTTTCAATTCGTGATAATTCGTGCGAATCCGTGGTTCAAGCATCTGAATAAATCAGCGTAATCCCGGATCGAGTCCAGGACGGCGTCTGCGGATAAAAACCAGCGGATGGAGAATCTCCGCCATCAGTGAAGAGGAGTCTCTTTCTGTGTCCAACTGTGTTCATCATTGGTTCCCAAAATTCGGAATTCGTGGTGGAATTATTTTTTGTTTTCAATCTGAGAAAATCAGCGCAATCTGCGGATAGCAGAAATCTTCCGCAGCAGGCTATGATTCAGCGACGTGGTCTGCCTTTTTAATCCCTGTGAATCCGTGTGCATCCGTGTTTTCAATTTTCTTCGCGTCTTGGTGTTTTTCGGGCACGGCATGCCGTGATGCTCCTGCAATCCCTGAAAATCCGGGTTAATCCGTGGATCAGAATCTTTGTATTAAAGGCGGTTTGATGTATATACTGGAGCACCGCGTGTGGTTCAGTCACATTGCAGATTGGAGGTCGCGTGACATGGCATCCCAGAACGAACTCAGAATAGAGACGAATGAGCAGGGGAAGACGGTGTACCGGCTGACGACTCATAGGCGAACACTTACTGAAACTGACATCGTAAGTTTCGTGAATCTGGTGGGGCTTCATGAGCCGCCGTTTATCGATATGGAATGGGTGAAAAGCACGATGCCCGGCCTGCACGCCCGGCGATTTGCGCCCGCTCCTCTGCTGATCAGCCTGGGAATGGGACTACTCGCGACCTCGATCATGAAGATCATCAGCGCAATGACCGAGAAAGAAAACCTGGGGCAATTTCACGGGATGGTCTGGCTCGAGGCGGCGGTAAAGAATCCGGCGTTCCCCGAGGACACGCTGCACGTGGAGGTCGAGGCGTGTGTCGACCGGAAAACAAGCAGAGGACAGACGCTGGTCGATCTGAAACATGCCGTCATGAACCAGAGAAATGAAATCGTGACGGTTTTCACGGAGAAATTACTGTTTGAGCCGATTTCCCCCTCACCTTAGTCCTCTCCCTCAGAGTCTCAGACCCTAGGGAGAGGAGACTAAGAACGAAGGCAGAAAAGATCTCTTTTTTCACCACCGAGGCGCAGAGCGCGGAGGAGAAAAGACCAGTGGTTGAAGTTCAATGTTCGAGATGAGAAAGAAGCTGTAGTAGCCGGTCGACTTGACATTAACATTCGGTTTGGTATAAGTTTTTTGCTTAGGATAACCTCTTGGCTTACCGCTTCGGCTAGACATAACGTTTGACTACCGTTGAAAGAGGAACGACCATGAAGACAAAGCTGGCGCTGTTGAGGTTGCTTCTTCTCATTTCGCTGAGTTTGACCGGTTGCGTCATATGGGATGCCCATCCGGCATTGGCGATGTATCCGGGTGCGACCGACATCATGCTTCAGGGGTTTCATTGGCAGGCGAAAAACAATGGGCAGCACGGAGCGTGGTACGATCTGATCGCTGCAAGAGCACAAGACATGCAAGAGGCCGGCATAACCATAGTATGGTTTCCGCCCGCCTCAAAAACACCTCGATGGGACTTGAACGAAGAGGGGGATCCTTATTCGGCCTGCGGATACGTTCCGATGGACTATTACGATCTCGGCGAATACGAGCAATGGGTGCAGGACGGCTGGCCGAACTATACCGGAAGATGGTACCGGCATGGCGGTTTCGAAACTCTCTATGGAAGTCGTGAGGAGCTCGAAGACGCTATTAATGTTTTGCACGGCAGAGGAATACGCGCGATAGCGGATATCGTCTTGAATCACAGGGGACCCAGACAGAAGAATGATTGCGACGAATGGATAAGTTGGGGGGATGAGACAGGAACAATCGCAAGCGGGAAGATGTTTTGGGGACACAAGAACGACTGCAGTCCTCCAGAAGTTGTTTCGAGTAACGGCGGGGGTGGCGGAAATGATGACGGTGAATCCGAATTTCCTCCCAACATTGCGCACCAGGACGCGAACGTACGGAGCCAGTTTAAGGGATGGTTGTTCTGGATGAGAAATTCCATCGGGTTTGACGGCTGGCGATACGACTACGTGAAAGGTTTTTCTCCGGATCGAGTGAGGGAGTACAACGATGCCACGAATCCCACCTGGTCAGTGGGTGAGTTTTGGGACGAAAATACCGACGCCGTCATTGCCTGGATAAACGCGTCGCACACGGACGATGCAAAGAAATCGGCCGCATTCGATTTTTCCGCCAAATCGATTCTGACGAGAAGCTTCGGCGCGGGCAACTACGAAGAACTGAAGGCTCTGCCGGGGCTTATGGGGAGATGGCCTGCAAAAGCGGTTACCTTTCTCGATAATCACGACACGCACCCTCCACATGAAAATCCGAGACAATTTCCCGACCACAGGCTTCTGGAGGGGTATGCCTATGTTCTGACGCATCCCGGTGTTCCCTGCATCTATTGGCAGCATTTTTACGACAAAGGGCAGCTCATTCACGACAAGATCAAGGAGCTCTCCAACTTGAGAAGGGAACAGGGGATTTCCAATACTTCCACCGTATGGGTTATTCGCGCCGAGCAGGATTTGTACGCAGCCCAGATCGATAATAAACTGGTGGTGAAGATAGGCTCGCAACCGTGGGAGCCTGCCGATGCCGGGATCTCCGGCTACACGGTGCGATCCGAGTACGGCGATTACCGGATATGGACGAAGACTTCGACCGGAGGAGCCGAGACCGTTTTCAGGGTTCATCGGGACGTCGGGTTCGGAAACTTTGTATCAATCCGAGGGAGCATTCCGCAGTTAAATAATTGGGGCGGGCCGGGGAGGTCATGCGTTTGGTCCCCCGGCAACATCTGGCAGTGCGTCGTCACCGACATACCTGCCGGTCAATCCTTCGAGTGGAAATCCTTGAAAAACGACTCGATTTGGGAATCGGGCCCTAATCATTCCGGCGCCGGACAAACGACTCACGAAATCCGGCCATCCGGCTACTGAATATTCAATCGCTTTGATTCAGAAAGATGTCCACATGGCAATGAGCAGGCTGAAGTATGCTTCCCGCTCAATCAAGAAGGACGGTTGCTCTCGACGAGAGTGCTGCGGGTGCTCGTGACGTGAAGAACGGCCGCTGGCGACAATGACTCCGCGTGAGAGAAAGAGACGAGACTTCATCTATTGGCGCCTCTCGAGGTCATACCTTGCGCTGCGGCCGAGGCGCTCGCCTAAGGAGGGAAAGAAAATGCAAAAGGACGGCAAGGAAATGTCTGCGGCAGGCCTGATTCTGACAAGTTGGACGTCATGCCTGAGATTCCTCGCTCTGCTGATTGCGATAATGCTTCTCGCATGGCTTTTCCTGCATTTTCTGTTACCGTCCGCTCTGTCGAGAACGGCGGGTAACGTAGAACTCATTGCATGTGGAATTACTGTGAAGCATAGCGCCGGCCCTAACCCAGATAGCACCACGCTGTTGAATTTGCCCGCGAATTGCTTCTTTTCTTCAACGGGTGTTTCCTTGCGAAAAGGGGATTCGTTGAGGATATCTGCGAGCGGTATGGTTGATACCGGCGGGTTCTTTGACTGGAAAAGGGTGTATGATGATGCCGCTACAGGCCAGTTCTTTAACCAAATGATGGAAGAGAGATTTGGAACAACGCCTGATCGGTCCCTTGCGGATGAGATCATAAAGAGACAACACATGGAAGACTTGCGGTTCAGTTGGAGAAATGCGGATGGCGCATTAGTCTATGACATTGATGAGAAGTTGTTGGTATGCGACGAGAAAAATGAGGATAAGATAGCGAGTTTTAAACTAGTGAATAATGATGATGCAGACTTCGGCTGTCTCCTCGGGTATTTCGCCCATGAAGACGAAGTACGCAGGAATACGAAGACTGCGGCAGAGGATTTATGTATAGTGAGCGAAGACGGAACATTCCAACTTGATCGCGCGAGGTTCTTCAAAATTGGGAGGGGCGCTCGCGTATCTTTTCAGGGCGATGGCATAGCGGTGGAGGGGAAATCAGATAGTATCCCCTTTGGTTGGAGAAAGGCCACCTTGTTTATTGTTGTAAACGACTGTATCATGACCCGCGAAAACTTCGACTCGCTCTGCGGCGAAGGAAGCGGAGTGATTATGGCAGATTATAGATTTCAGAGAAGTTTTTACGAAAACAAAACGTTCGTTGGAACGCCGGGATGCGACTTAAAAGGCTGGCAAAAGTCGCTGGCGGCGATCTGGTTTTGGAATAATATCGGTTCGTTCACTGTGGTGATAGAGAAAAGGACACGCCCTTTGTTCGGCCTTTGATGTTTTTCCATCCGTCAAAGCTTGTCCCGGACCCGATCCGTGATCAGAGTTTGAGAATGCGCGCGATGTTGCCGCCCATCACCAGGCTCTTTTCTTTTTGGGTAACCTCGCCCTCGAGGGCCGAATTGTACATTGCGCGGACCACATGCGGCCACTGGAAGGGGGCGTCGGTGCCAAAGCAAACGCGGCTTGCGCCGAGTGTCTCGATGGCCTGCAGGATGGCCTTGTAGGTGGTCGCGCTGCCGACAAGAGCCATATTCGGGCACTCCAGCGCCATCTCGATTACGGCGTTATTCAAGTCGACATTTGTCATGCCCATGTGTACCATCAGGACGGGCGTTTCAGGGAACATCCTGGCGATCTTGGCCGCGCGAAACGGATGCGTTCGCTCGTACTCGTCCGGCCCGATGTGGAAGGCGATGGCTTTGCCCGTTCCGGCGATTGCCTCAGCTACCGGCAGACCGAGCTCAGGGTCGTCGATATAGTAATGATTCTGCGCGCCGTTCATCTTGACGCCGTAAAAGCCGTATTCCTCGGTGCAGATTCTGACCATTTTGAGAGCGTGCTTGACGCTCACTGTCGGGTCGGCCCAGCCGAATCCAATCAGCTTATCCGGATATTTTTGGACCGCATCGTAAATGTACTTGTTGTGGCCTTCGATCCCGGTCCCTTCATAATCCGGTCTGAGCCAGACAAGGGTCTTATCGATGCCCGCGCGCGCCATTCGCTCCAGATGCTTTTCGACGCTGAACTCGCCGCCGGTGGGGGAAATGTGGGTATCCGCATCAATAATCATTTTCTTCCGTGAGGGCTTCGCTTTTTTCGGCATGGGCGATCATCTCCAGAATTTGCAGGCGACCTGCAGGGGCTCACTCCGCCAGACTTCATCCGCGCGACATCCAGGACCTTTCAACTTTATACCATCAGCGTGGACGGACGTCAAATATCGTCGCGGGGATCCTGTCGAGCCGCGGGGAGCCGATCGAAAGATAAAGCCGCGGGAAGCGAGAATTCCTTTCCTGTTCATCGGGCAGTACATTTTGGTGAACCGAATGAGGAGCTTGATGCGACTTCCGCTGCTCTCTAAATTATAAGCAATTTTGTGACAATGGGTTAAGACGAGGTTTTATTGGGCGCAGGCGATGCAACATCTTTGGAACAGGAATTGCTCCTGCTCTTTACCGCTGAGGGGGGAAAAATGCCTTTCGGCGGAATGAATTACGGTGTTTTCTTATCCGATTGAACAACAGCCGTCATTTTAGACCATAACGGCAGAGGATTTCATGCGCGGTTTTATGTCTTTTCTTTTTTG
This sequence comes from Candidatus Abyssobacteria bacterium SURF_5, assembly GCA_003598085.1. NCBI lineage: Bacteria > Pseudomonadati > Candidatus Hydrogenedentota > Candidatus Abyssobacteria > Candidatus Abyssobacteria bacterium SURF_5. The sequence continues at coordinate 4,495 of QZKU01000011.1, read as the reverse complement.
GCTGCTGAAGAAAGGCGCTGCGGCGCTCGGTGTCTTTTTAAGGGAGATCTTCCGCGGGATTCTTCTGATGCCGGGGATAGTAAGGAAGCCTTCGGTGTTGGGCCGGTGTTTGCTGACGGCTCATCTGGCTCAGATAACCGTGGTGTTGGTCATCGTGGGGATGGCCAGCTTCGTACCGGCTGCTGTCGATGCACAGCTCGAAAAATTATATCCGCCAACCACCGTCAGAATGATATTCGGATTGAGGACCAACACGATGCCGCATCCCCGGCTTGATCAGCAAAAAAAGTTGGCCCGACATATTTTGTGGGCGGGTTCGGGAAGCCTGATCGTTTGTCTTTTCCTGCTACATGTTCCTCGCGCGGTCAATCGCACTACGGCTCTTGCGCGCCGCCGCGAAAGCGAAGCCGATGTGCTGCTCGATTCGGAGCCGTCGGCCAGCGCGTTGCTCTACGCCGCCGCTCTCTCGCTCGCGGTAGAGCCGGATTACGAGAAGACATTGAACGGGAAGCTTTTAATAGCAAAGGAGCGGGTGCGCGAATTGAATCAGGCTAAAGGCGCATCCGCGGAGAAAGCAATTGGTCCTGCGCCGGCGTCACAGACTGTTGATTTGCCTGGAACATCTCAGGAGGTTTTCAATCAAAAAAGAGGCGCGGCGGCGACATTGGAGACGTGTCCGTCTGCGGCGGCTGTTGTCGGGCCTGACGGGCGCTACTGCATCCGGCACGAGATCGGGCGCGGCGCGATGGGCATCGTCTTCCGCGCCTACGATAGCGTCCTGGCGCGCGATGTGGCCCTGAAGCAGCTTCCGGATTCCATGAGTCACGACGAGAAATTGGCGATGCGCTTTCAGCAGGAAGCCCGAACCCTCGCCCGGCTCAACCACCCCAACATCGTGCACGTTTATGATTTTGTTGAGCAAAACGGGCAGTGCTGGATTGCGATGGAGCTTGTCGAAGGCGAGGAACTGGACGCGCTGCTGAGGAAGAAAGGGCCGCTGCCGATACACGAGGCGGTGCGCCTGATCGTTCAGTTGGCGGAGGCGCTGGCGTACGCGCATGAGCATGGAGTGGTGCATCGCGATGTGAAACCGGCGAACATCTTTGTAACTGGAGAGGGTCTCCTGAAAATAGGCGATTTCGGATTGGCAAAGCTGGCTCAATCCAGTCTGCACACGCATACAGGCACTGTGTTGGGTTCTCCCGCATATATGAGTCCGGAACAGGCCGAGGGAAAAGAGGCGGATTCTCGCTCTGATATTTACGCCTTCGGAGTTACCGTTTATAAAATCCTGAGCGGACACCTGCCGTTCACAGGAGGACTTGAGACAGTTATCGTACAGAAATTGACTCGGGAACCGCCCTCGTTGCGAGGGCGAAACGATCAGATTCCGGAACAACTTGACGAGCTGGTACTCCAGATGCTGGCTAAGGATCCGGAAAAACGGCCGAATGGAATGAGAGCCTGCCTCACAGAATTACAGGCATTCGCCGATCTATCGGAGGGTCTTGAAGAATCAGGAAAACGCGCATCATTCGCACAGCAGATTCAGGGTTCAACGGATTCTAATGTGGAACCAGGAGGAGCGGGATGATACGGTTGTCGATCAGGTTTAACGGCGCGGTAATTCAGGAGCTGGAATTCGACCAGGACGAGATCACCATTGGCCGGAACGCGGACAATTCGGTTCAGATTGATAATGTGACGGTCTCGGGAAAGCATGCGAGAATTCTGCGCGAGCGGAACCAGCACCTCGAGGAAAAGTACCGGTACATTGTGGAAGATCTTGAAAGCACGAACGGCACGTTTGTCAATGAGAAGAAGGTGGCGCGCAGGGTTTTGCGCGAGAAGGACTTGATTACCGTCGGCAAGCACACCATCGCGGTCAGCTTCCGAAAATTCGGGCTGCAGGAAAGAGGGCAGAGCATCAGCGAAATCGAGAAAACGCAACGACTCGAACCCGACCGCCAGAAACAGATTTTGAGAAAGCTGTTCAGGTAAAGAAGCCTTTCTTGCCGGCAGAGCGATTTTCGCCGAGCAGAGGTGTGCTTTTACTCGAACAGTTCCTGTTTGTTGATCTGCTTCAGTTTTTTGAAAGACTCGACGGCATGGCGGCAGGCGTCGAAGGCGGCGCCGCGGGTTTCCGCCGCGACTGCGGCCGCCAGGATGATATCGCCGATCGTGAGATTTCCAACCCGGCGAATCAGAAGCACGTCGTCAATCGGCCATTTCTCGCGCATCTGTTTTTCGATCTCGGCGATCTCGTCTTTGAGGCCTTCCTTTGGAGCGAACTTGATGCCGCCGGTCTTCTTTCCCTGTGCGACGGGTTTGACGACGCCGAAATGAACGACGACGGAGCCGGAGCCGGCTGTATTTATTCGCTTGTAGACTGATGCCGGATCAATTGGATTTTGCGTTACTTCGATCATGTTTCCTCCTCGGTTCGGGGTAGACGCCGAGTGGGTTGTCGCCGCAATTCATTTATCCTTAAGGTCCCTGAGAAGGGAAAGCACCCGGCGGCGAATGTCATCCCGCACTTGATTGAACTCCTCTCGCGGCATGTCCTTCGGATTTGGCAGGTCCCAATCGAAGCGCATCTTTGCGGGCAGGGAAGGCGTATCGGCGCCGCAGCCCATGGTAACGATCATATCACATTCGGCGGCGGGAACCGCATCCAATCCCTTGGATTTGTGGGATGAGATATCGATACCGATTTCCTTCATGGATGCGATGGCTTTCGGATTGACGACGCCCGACGGCTCTGAGCCCGCGCTGTAAGCTTCGATGACTCCCTTGCCGAGTTCATTGGCAAATCCTTCGGCCATTTGTGAGCGACAGGAATTCTCAACGCAGACAAACAATATTTTTTTCATGGCATCTCTTCTTTAAATATATACCAAATCGTTTTGGTTCTTTACTTGCGTATATCAACGGCTCATGTCTTGCATGAAACATGACAGACGCCGGCGGGCGTCTCCACCGCGTACGGATAGTACTTCTGCTTGAACCACAGCGCCACGTTCACCAGACCGATGAGGACCGGAACCTCGACCAGCGGACCGATCACGGCGGCAAATGCTTCCCCCGAGCTTATTCCGAATACTGCGACCGCGACCGCGATCGCGAGCTCGAAGTTGTTGCTGGCCGCGGTGAATGATAGCGTGGTGCTCTGCTCGTAATTGGCGCCGACTTTTTTGCTCATATAGAACGAGACCAGGAACATCAGTACGAAGTAGATGAGCAGCGGGATCGCGATGCGCACGACGTCCAGGGGCAACTGGACGATGTATTCGCCCTTGAGCGAGAACATGACGACGATGGTGAACAGCAGCGCTATCAGCGTGATCGGGCTGATCTTCGGGATAAACTTGTTCTCATACCACGCCTTATCTTTGAGCGATATCAGAGAGAAGCGCGTGATGATGCCGGCGATGAACGGGATGCCGAGATAGATGAACACGCTCTCGGCTATTTGGCCCATCGAGACATGGACAGCCAGACCTTCCATCCCAAGGAACCCTGGAAGAACGGTGATGAAGACGTACGCATACACTGAATATAAGAGAATCTGGAAAATCGAATTGAAGGCCACGAGCGCGGCGGCGTATTCGGCGTCGCCCTTCGCGAGGTCGTTCCACACAATCACCATGGCGATGCAGCGCGCAAGCCCGATCATGATCAGGCCGACCATATATTCCGGGTACCCGCGCAGGAACAACACCGCCAGCACGAACATGAGGATAGGGCCGACGATCCAGTTCTGAACGAGCGAAAGGCTCAGGACCCTGGTGTCCCTAAAAACGCGCCCGAGCTCTTCATATTTCACTTTGGCGAGCGGCGGATACATCATCAGGATGAGGCCGATGGCAATCGGAATCGAGGTCGTTCCGACCTGAAATTTTGTTATGAAGTTGACGATTCCGGGGGTGAAGTATCCCGACGCGACACCAAGAATCATTGCACAAAAAATCCAGAGCGTCAAGAACCGGTCCAGGAAGGAAAGCTGCTTTGTCACACCCGTATCCATAATGTTACCCTTTCCGTTATTGTCTTTGCGGTTACCAAATAGCCGGGTAGAAATACAATCTGGACCTCAAGCTTTGCAGAGTTCATGAGGATCGATTTTCAGCACCTTTGCCAATCGAGTGCGGTCGGCTTCGATCAGGCGGTCGTCATTCAGCCAGTTGCGCAACAGGGCCAATTGGACCTGGTCGTAATCGGTCCGTCTCTTTCGTGAGAGACTGTAGAACATCCACGTTCCGTTGCGCCTCGATTCGACCAGCCCGGCCTTCTTGAGGATTGAAAGGTGTTTCGAGATCGTTGGCTGCTTCAGTCCGATGACCGCGATGATCTGGCAGACGCACAGTTCGTGTTCCTCGAGCATCTTAAGGATGCGCGCGCGCAGGGCTTACGCATCTAAATTCCGAGTAATTTCTGTAGGAAAGTTTGATCGAGGGCGGCTTTTGTTCTTTTTCTTCTGAGTGATAGCTTTGGT
>QZKU01000010.1 GCA_003598085.1 Candidatus Abyssobacteria bacterium SURF_5 | reverse complement strand
TCCAGGTCCTCCTGATTAGAATGGGTGGCTACTGCCCGTGGTGCCAGACGAGATTTCCACGATTTGACAGCTCTTAACTACTTAACTTAGTATAATTAAGGGGGATTTTAAAAATGTGTCATACCTCCTCTTTCGAAGGCGCTTAAGCAAATGGTATTTCCCTGCGGACTGTGGACTGTAACCTGTGGACTAGATTCCCCTCATTCAATAACCGGCGCGGCTTCCCCCGCCTCGACCATCCGCCGCACAAGACGCGCCCGCAGTTCCTCCGCGACTTTCCGGTGCGACTCCAGTCCAGCGAGATTCTCCAGTTCGTTCGGGTCCCTCTCCAGATCGTAGAGGAACTCCTCGCTGTACTTTTCCGATGCCGAATCAAACCACGGCTCCGCATCGCGCGCGATCACGCTGTATTTCCAGCGATGCGTGCGTATCGCGCGGCCTACCTGCGACTCGCTGATCTGAACAAAAACCTCTTCGGGCCACGGCTCCGGATCACCGCGGAACAACCGGAAAAGCGAGCGCCCCTGCATTTCCGGCGGGATCGGCAGACCGGCGGCATCAAGCAGCGTCGGCGGCAGATCAATCAGGCTCACCAGTTCCCGAATCCGGCCGCGGCCTTCAAAGCCCGGCCCCTGCAGAGCCGTCGGCACCCGGATCGAGCTCTCATGACACGAGCGCTTGTATTCCCAGTTCCGCGTCTTGAAATGACACCCGTGATCCGATGTAAACAGCACGATCGTCCGCTCTCTCATACCAAGGCTCTTCAGCGCGTCCAGCACCCGGCCAAGCGCCTCATCAAGCCGCTTGATGATGCCGAAGTAACCCGCCAGGTGTTCGCCGCTCGAGCCGCCGAGCGCCGCCAGATCGGGCGGAATCCAGCGATCGGCATACCGCTCGCGATAACCGTCGGGCGCAACATAATCGTCGATGTCATTCTGATGATGCGGATCGAGAAACGAGAGGAAGAGAAAGAATGGATGCTCCCGCTGCGCGTCAATGTAGCGGATCGCGGCGTCCGTCAACGCGTCCACGCGATAGCCGGGCAGCTTCACCGGCCTATTGTCGTTGTCGTATATGATCGTATCATACGGGCTCGACGTGAATTCGAGGAGGTTCGCGCCCAGCCAGTACTCATAGCCGCCTCTTTCGTTTTCGGGAACCGGGTCTCCGCTCGCCAGGTGCCATTTGCCGATGTAGGCCGTGCGATAGCCGCCGCTTCTGAAATGATGAGCCAGCGTCTTCATGTCTGGCGGAAGGACCAGCTCGTTGCGCCAGACGCCGGTCCTCGTCGGGTAGAGACCGGTCTGAAGCGACGAGCGCGCGGGCGCGCACACCGGCTGGCACGTGAATGAGTTGAAGACATGCGTGCCGTGCGCGGCAATATCGTCGAAATTCGGCGTCAGCCCGAGCGGATTCCCGTGCACGCCGGTCGTATCCCACCGCTGCTGATCCGTAAAGAAAACGATTACATTCGGCCGTCCCACTCTTCCCCCTCTCGATATCTTCGGCTTAACGATCCTTCCTGAATCAATATATCATATGTCAGGGAATCCAGCTTAATTGAACATCTAACCGAAGATGAGATTATTCGAACCGCGAATGCACGCCAATGCACGCGAATGAAGGTTTTGAAATGAGGATTCGATAACGGAAGGTGGATTTTTGGGCAGAGAAAAATAACTGCACCTTTCCGCAGAGAAGGAGACTTACGACAAGATTTCTTATCCGCAGATGAACGCCGATAAATGCCGATGTAGGGGCACGGCGTGACGCGCCCATTGATTCGTCCCGCCTCGCGGGATCATCTTGACCCCTCCGAAGGTATGATTCCCCCCTTACGAAAGGGGGAATGGTGTATGGCGGAATTCAAAGACTGGCGGGCGACCCACCAGGGTCGCCCCTACGGTGCATAGATTCTCCGGTCCCCGATTGAGTCCGGAATATGTTTTGGATTGTAACCAGAAAAGCTGTGTAATCCGCGATTCGTGGGTTTCGTGGGGCTTTCGTGGCGACTAATGCTTTTCTCTTCTTCTTCGCGGTTCTTCTTCTTGGTGGTTAGATTCTTTACGTCGTGGAAAGGACGCGTGTCACGCATTTCGTTTTCGGTGTGGATTTGCCGCGCTGTAAAAGTCCGAGAACATTCGTGGTGAAAGAATCAGGCATCCTGAAGAGCGGTTCCTGCTTAACTGATCTGTTTCTTCAGGTCTTTGGCTGAAATCTTATGCTTGCGCATGAGGGCGTGGAAATTGGGCCGTTGCATTCCGACGCTTTCCGCCGCGCGCGAGATGTTTCCGTTACACGCCTGGAGCGCCTTCAAAATAAATGCCTTCTGGATCTGGCCGAAGGTGGTTTCCAGAATATCCTTTTTTATCGCGTTCAGGTCCTCGATCGTCGACGGGATCGCGTCCGGCTTCAGCGACCGCTTCATCTGGAAATGATCGAGCAGATACACCAGATCCAGTGTCTCCGAATCCGACAGGATCACCAGCCGCTCGATCACGTTCTTGAGCTGCCGCACGTTGCCGGGCCAATCGTAATTCACCAGCGTTTCGAGCGCGTCATCGGTGAATCCATTGATTCGTTTGCCGGTCTTGCGGCAGAAATGTCTCAGGAAATGATAGGCGAGCATCGGAATGTCGTCTCTGCGCTCGCGCAGCGGCGGCAGGTATATCGGAAACACGTTCAGCCGGTAAAACAAATCTTCCCTGAAAACTCCCTCATCAACCAGCTTTCTCAGATCTTTGTTTGTGGCGGCAATGATCCGCGCGGTGCTCCTCTTGAACACGCTTGCGCCCACCGGCTTGTACTCGTGAGCTTCGAGCACCCGCAGAAGCTTCGCCTGGATATCGAGACTCACATTTGCGATGTCGTCAAGAAACAGCGTTCCCCCGTTGGCCGTCTCGAATATGCCGGTCTTGTTCTGTATTGCGCCGGTAAAGGCCCCTCTCACATGCCCGAAAAGCTCGCTCTCAAGAAGGCCCGGCGAAAGCGCGCTGCAGTCGACGGCCAGAAACTGTTTGGCTGCCCTCGGGCTGTGGGCGTGAATGGCGGCGGCGAAAAGCTCTTTTCCGGTCCCGCTCTCCCCGAAGATAAGGACCGTGCTGTCTGACGGCGCCATTTTTTGTATTTGATCAAAAATTCGCAGAATGGCCGGATTCGCTCCGACAATGTTGTTGAACCCGCTCCGGATCAGCAACTCCTGCCGCAGCGAGTAGTTTTCTTCGACCAGACGCTTGTTTTCAATTGCCTTTTCGACAGAGATTGACAATTGGTCGTCAGTGAACGGCTTGGTCAGATAATCAAAGGCGCCCAGCTTCATCGCCTCGACCGCGTTCGCGATCGTTGAATATCCGGTCATTACGACGACCGAGATGCGCGGTTTCTCCTTGCGGACCGCGCGCAATATCTCCATGCCGTCCATGTCCGGCAATTTCATGTCGAGCAGCACGACATCATACGAGCCGGTGCGCAACGCGTTCATGCCCGCTGTTCCCGTAGAACAACAGTCAACTGTCCGTTGCTCGCCGGCCAGTGTCAGTTGGCAGCCCTTGCAGATGATTTGTTCATCGTCTATGACAAGTATTGATACTTTTTCCATTTCTTACCCAAGTATCTCGATTGCGCTCTTGGCCGGAAGAAGCGGCAACTCGACTGTGAAACGGGCGCCGCGCCCGGCCTCGCTCGAAACCCTGATATGACCCTGATGCTTCTGTATAATGCCAAAACTCACCGCAAGCCCCAGTCCCGTACCGGACGCCTTGCTCGAGAAGAACGGCTCGAATATTCGCGGCAGATCCTCCGGAGGTATCCCGCACCCCGTATCTTCGATCTCGACGATCTCACTCTTCCCGTCCAGCCCGAAACGGCTCCGGATTGTGATCACGCCGCGCTCCTGGATGGCCTCCACCGCGTTCAACAGCAGATTCACAAAAACCTGCTCCATCTGGTTCGCATCTATAAGGATCTCGGCCATCCCCTCGGTCAACTGCTTCCGAATCTCAATGTGGTGAAGACGAAACTCGTTCTCAAGGATGCTGAGCGCCTTCTCAATGACCGAGTTGATATCCACCAGTTCTTTGTTCGGTTCACCCTCGCGCGAAAACTCCAGAAGCTCCTGAATGATCTTCCCACACCGCTGCGTCTCATGCACGATGATCTCCAGCCCCTCCCTCAGCGGGTTCTCCTGCGAGACCTTTTTCAATAGATTCGTGCTGTATAACAGAATCCCGGCAAGCGGATTGTTTATCTCATGGGCAATACCGGCAGCCATTCGCCCCAAAGCCGAAAGCTTCTCCGTCTGGATCGCCAGATGATCATACTGCGATCTCTGCGTCTCCATCACGCGCGCCTTTTCAATCGCGCACGCCCCGCACGTCGCACAGGTCACCAGAAAATTCAGTTCCTGCTTGGAAAGCTTGCGGATTTCCGTCAGATACACCCGGATTATTCCCACAATCTGATCCTTGATGCTCAACGGAACATCGACCATCATCCGGATGCCTTCTTCCCACGCCTGGCGCGGATGCTGCACCCGGGGATCATGCAGGATGTCGTCCATAATCACGATCTGGTTCAACTGGCAAAGGTCCATGATAATTTCCGGACGCGACAGTAGTTTGCTTGAAAGGTACAGATCGCCCAGGCCATAGGCCGCAGCCGCGTCAAATTCATTCTTTTCCAGATCGAATATGCGCACCAGCGCGCCCTTCGCCCCGATAACATCGGCGGCCTTCTTGGCGATCCACTTCAAAACCTCACTCACCTGATCGCTCGAATGCAGCGACGTCCGTATATCATGAAATGTATGTATATTTATTGACGAGTACATGGTGCTCTCCACTCACGACAAGAAAAAGGCGCCCTTTATTTCCTCTTTCTCACGTAAAAACTGCCTTCTGATCGCCCCAACAAACTTCATCCCTCCAGCCCCAAGCCCCCCAGGAAAAACGTCAGTGTAAAGACGCTACGGCTATATATTTTATTATACATCTGCCAGTCATCAATAACAACATCACTATTAACTCTTTCTCGGCGCCAAGGGTGTATGCAAGGCCATACAGACGATCCCGCTCTATATCGGCAAAATACCCATTTCAGCAGCAAAAATCGGTAAAAAACAACCAATTTCAGCTCTTTCTTCGCCGTTTTTCTTCGGCATCGTTCTTGCCCTATTGAGAGAAGTGAGAGAAACAGGTACACATGGGGTTACCTGAAAAGGAGTAATGACTATGAGCCCGGCAACGATGGAAAAAACAGCCGAAAAACCCCACATTTTGCTCGTTGAGGACGAAGTAAATGTGGGCAAAGGGCTTCAGATGGTTCTGCGAGAGGAAGGATATGAGGTCGCGCTGGCAATGACAGGCTTAGGCGCGCTTGAAACCTTCAGGAGCAACGGCTTTAGCCTTGTGGTGGCAGATCTCCGGCTGCCGGATATCGACGGCATGGACGTTCTTAAAGAGATCAGCATCGAGCGTCCCGAAACCAAGCTGCTCGTCATCACCGGCTATCCTTCTGTCGCCTCCGCGGTCAAGGCCGTGAAAATCGGTGTGATCGATTACCTGCGCAAACCCTTCACCGAGGACGAATTTAAGTCAGCCGTCGCTGCCGCCCTGAAATCGCGACAGGGGGCTTCGATGGAGCACCTTCTCACCGAGACCACCGAGGGCCGGCTGATTCAAAAACGGGAAGTGATCCGGGTCCTCGAGCGTACAGCGAAGGATTCCGAATTCTGGGGCGAACTTGTGGAAAAAGGTTCGCAAGCCCTCGAGGGCTACAAGCTCACGCGCCAAGCTAAAGCGGCGATACTGTCCGGCGATCTGGAATGGATTCGCAAGCATGTTGGCGAACTTACGCAAGAACAGCTCGCGTTCATAAACAAACGCCTCGAGCGAGAGGCATGGTAAGCCCCGGCTGTTCGAAATGAGTCCACTTCCAAGAGGAGCAAGCGCATGACACTAAGTGCTTTGGATATGATTACCAGCGACGATGGAAACGGCCGGGTCTCGGAGCTTTTGGCGGGATTCGACGGAAAACCTGCAAACCTGATCCCGATGCTGCAGATGGTGCAAAAGGAGTTTGGATATTTGCCCCAGAACGCGCTCCTTGAAATCGCGCGGCTGACCCGGCTTTCGCCCGCAAGCGTGTACGGCGTCGCTACCTTCTACGCCCAATTCAGGCTTCAGCCAATCGGAAAGTACATTATAAAAGTCTGCCGGGGCACCGCCTGTCACGTGAGCGGGTCCGACCTGCTCCTGGATCACATTCAGAACTACCTCCAGGTGACTCCGGGCCAGACCACGAAGGACGGGCTCTTCACATTGGAAACCGTCGCATGTTTCGGTTGCTGCGCTCTTGCGCCGGTGGTCGTAGTCAATGACCACGTCTACGCTCTCATGACTGCAGCCAAAACGACTGAGCTTTTGGACGAGCTTCGCCAGGCTGAATCAGGCGCCGGCGAAACTCTTGAAGTGAGTTGCCGGGAAGGATAATTGCCATGGACTTTGCCAGCATAAAGGCGAAAGCGGACACGTACTGGCGCGACCTCTCGAATCTCGAGCACCCCCTGATCCATATCGGCATGGGAACGTGCGGACGAGCGGCCGGCGCCGAAGCTGTACTCGCAACTATCGAGAGCACCCTCAAAGACATCGACCCGCTTGCACGCATCATCAAGGTGGGTTGCATCGGCATGTGTTATCTCGAGCCGATCATGGCCGTCCGAAAACCCGGCCGGCCGTTTATCTACTACGGCGATCTCACCCCCAAAAAAGCGGAACAAATACTTACAAGTTATCTGCTCAAGGATGATCCCAAGGCCGAATGGAGTATCTGTACTCTCGCCGAAAACTCGGCCAACGGAAATGGCTCCATTGACGGAATCCCCCGCTTTTCCGAGCTCCCGATGATTCGCCCCCAGGTCCGCATCGCCCTCCGGAACTGCGGGTTGATCGATCCCGAAAATATCGACGAGTATATCGCGCGCGGCGGATACAGCGGCCTCAACAAGGCTCTCTCGATGACCCCGGAGGCGGTCATCAAAGAGGTGAAAGAATCCGGCCTCAGAGGGCGCGGAGGCGCAGGTTTCCCGACCGGCTTGAAATGGGAGTTCGCCAGGAAGGCGCACGGCACACAAAAATACATCATCTGCAACGCCGATGAAGGCGACCCGGGCGCTTTCATGGACCGGTCACTGCTGGAGAGCGATCCGCACGCGGTTCTCGAAGGAATGGTTATCGGGGCGTATGCAATCGGGGCAAGCGAAGGATATATCTATATCCGCGCCGAATATCCGCTGGCCGTCGAACGGCTTGTGCTCGCCATCAAACAAATGCGCAAGTATGGCTTGCTCGGAAAGAATATCCTGGGCAGCGGCTTTAATTTCGAAATCAAAATAAAAGAAGGCGCCGGAGCTTTTGTATGCGGCGAGGAAACCGCTCTTATGGCGTCCATCGAGGGCGCCAGAGGCATGCCGCGCTCGCGCCCGCCTTTCCCCGCACAGGCGGGCCTCTGGGGAAAACCGACCAACATCAATAACGTCGAAACCTTCGGCAATGTTTCGGCGATCCTCGAGCGTGACGCCCGCTGGTACGCCTCATACGGCACCGAGAAAAGCCGCGGCACCAAAACCTTCTCGCTCGCCGGAAAAATCAACCGCACCGGTCTCATCGAAGTCCCGATGGGGATCAAACTCGAAGAGGTAATTAACGACATCGGGGGCGGCGTCCGAAAGGGCAAACGCCTGAAAGCGGTGCAAACCGGCGGCCCGTCCGGCGGCTGCATACCGGCGGAGCTGCTGCACCTCCCGGTCGATTACGAGTCGCTCGCGCAGGCCGGCTCAATCATGGGCTCCGGCGGTATGGTCGTGATGGACGAGGACACCTGCATCGTCGATATGGCCCGCTACTTCCTTGGCTTCACCAAGTCCGAATCGTGCGGCAAGTGCATGCCGTGCCGCCTGGGCATCAAACAGATGCTCGACGTCGTCCAGGACATCTGCGATGGAAATGGGCAGCCCGCCGATCTCGAACTGCTCGAGCGCGTCTGTGAGGCCGTCCAGAAAGGATCTTTGTGCGGCCTTGGACAAACCGCGCCGAATCCGGTAAAAACGACTCTTCGATACTTCATGCCGGAATACGAAAAGCATGTCATCGAAGGCAAATGTCCGGCCGGCGTCTGCAAGCATCTCTTTCATTATGAGATCGACCCCGATTCCTGCACCGGGTGCACCGCCTGCGCCCGCAAATGCCCGGTCGGAGCGATTACGGGCGAAAAGAAGCAACCCCACGCGATAGATCAGACACTGTGTACCAAATGCGGTACGTGCTATCAACTGTGCAAATTCGATAGTGTGATGGTGAAATAATGCCGAAGCTGAATGAAGCCTTGTCACAACAGTCGAGGCTGAAATATACGTGCTGTTCGCGCGCATCGTCTCAATACACGGACGTTCCCGCCTCTCCCGTAGGGGAGCGGCCTCGGACCTGATAAGGAGGAACGAGCGGTGAAGCAAATCTCACTTACAATAGATGGGCGCCGGGTCGAGGTCCCGCAAGGAGCAACGGTCCTGGATGCAATCGAGAAGGCCGGCCTCTATGTGCCGACACTGTGCCATGACCCTGAACTGAAACCGTACGGTGCGTGCCGCCTGTGCATTGTCCAGATCGAGGGAATGAGAGGTTTGCCCACGTCCTGCACCACACCGGCGCAGGAGGGGATGGTTGTGCACAGGGAGACCGAGGAAATCCGCAGGATTCGAAGGACCATCGTCGAACTGGCGATCGCAAATCATCCATACGACTGCCTCCTGTGCGAGAAGAACGATGAGTGCAAACTTCTGCAGGTGGCCCGGTACGTCGGCGTCCAGAAGAGTTCGCTCGAACGAATGCGGAAAGGGACCCTGGACAAACCAATTGACAGGTCGAACCCCGCCTTTAATTTTGATCCGAACAAGTGCATTCTCTGCGGAAAATGCGTCAGAGTCTGCAGTGAGCTGACTGGAGTCGGCGCGATCGATTTCGCCTTCAGAGGGAAGGATACCGTCGTTTCCACCTTCGGCAACCAGCCGCTTGCCCTCTCGCAATGCCAGAACTGCGGAGAGTGCCTCGAACATTGTCCCACCGGCGCCCTGTCGCCCAAATCCGCCCTCGCTCCCGAGCGCGAGGTTAAAACAATTTGTCCTTATTGCGGCGTCGGTTGCTCGATTTACCTCGGCGTTCGCGGGCGCGACATCGCTCGCGTGCGAAGCGCAAAGGAAAACGGCGTGAATCAGGAGGGGCTTTGCGTCAAGGGCCGGTTCGGCCTCGATTTCGTCAATCATCCCGACCGCCTCACCAGGCCGCTCATCCGGAAAGAGGGCGCGCCGAAGCAGGCGTTCAATGGCAACGCGAAAGAAATGTTTCGCGAGGCTGAATGGGACGAGGCGCTCGATCTGGTCGCGAAGAAGCTTGGTTCTATCCGCGAACAACACGGCCCGGATGCCATCGGAGTAATCAGCTCCGCCAAGTGCACAAATGAAGAAAATTACGTCGTCCAGAAATTTGCGCGCGCAGTCATTGGTACGAATAACGTTGATCATTGCGCTCGCCTGTGCCACGCTTCAACGGTGACGGCGGCGCTTGCCTCCTTCGGTTCCGGCGCAATGAGCAATTCCTTCTCCGATATCGAGCATGCGGATATGCTGTTTGTGATCGGCTCAAATACCACCGCATGCCACCCTATCGCCGGGAGACGGATCAAACGAGCCGCACGAACCAACGGCGCAAAGCTGCTGGTGGCGGACCCCCGCATAACTGAATTGGGCGAAATGGCCGACGTCTGCCTGAATCATTTTCCGGGCACCGATGTCGCTCTGCTCAATGGAATGATGCGACAAATTGTCGAATCGGGCCTTCATGACAAAAAATTCATCGAGACGCGCACGGAAGACTTCGAGCCGTTCCTCGAATCGCTCAAGCCGTACTCGCTGCAGTATGTCGAGGAAATCACCGGCGTCCCTGCTGAAAAGATAAAACAGGCGGCTCTGCTCTTCGGCAAAGCCAAGAGAGCGATCATCTTCTACGGCATGGGGATTACACAACACACGACCGGCACCGACAACGTGAAGGCGGTGGCCAATCTTCTGATGCTGACGGGAAACATGGGAAGAAGAGGAACCGGCTTCTCGCCGCTGCGCGGTCAGAATAACGTGCAGGGCTCGTGCGACATGGGCGCGCTTCCCAACGTCTTCCCCGGTTATCTGGCCGTCTCCAATGCGCAGGTCCGGGAGACCTTTGAGAACGCGTGGGGCGTAAAATTGAGCGATAAGCCCGGCCTCACCCTCACTGAAATGTTCGGCGCCATCCAGAGCGGACGGCTCAAGGCGATGTATATTATGGGAGAGAATCCCACCATGAGCGAGCCCGACGTTAACCACGCCAAGACCGCTCTCTCAAAACTCGATTTCCTCGTCGTTCAGGATCTGTTTCTGACGGGGACCGCGGAATATGCCGATGTCATTTTGCCTGCCACAAGCTTTGCCGAAAAGGACGGCACTTTCACCAATACGGAACGCCGAGTACAAACCGTTCGCAAAGCCATCGAGCCTCCCGGACAGGCCAAGGTGGATTGGGTGATTACCTGCGAAATCGCACAGCGGCTGGGATACCCGATGCATTATGAGTCGAGCGCGAAGATTATGGAGGAGATCGCGCAGTTGACCCCGATCTACGGCGGCATCCGTCATCAACGCCTGAACAACGGCGGCCTGCAATGGCCTTGCCCAAATGTGAAACACAAGGGGACTGAGATCCTTCACAAGAAACAATTCACGCGAGGACGCGGTAAATTCCATGTCCTCCATGACAAGCCGCCGGCGGAACTGCCCTCTCGCGCGTATCCGCTGGTCCTCACGACCGGCAGAATACTCGAACACTGGCATACGGGAAGCATGAGCCATCGCTCGAAAGTGCTCGAGGCGCTCCAGCCGGAGAGCAGCGTCGAGCTCAGCCCGGCCGATGCCGCTCAACTCGGCATCCGGGAGGGCGATATCGTCTCCCTCTCATCGCGGCGCGGAAAGGTTCAGACCAAGGCTAAAACAACCCCTCGCGTCAACCCGGGGCAAGCGTTCATGGCTTTCCATTGGCTCGATGCGCCGGCCAATCTTCTCACCAATCCGGTCTTCGATCCGGTCGCCAAAATCCCTGAATATAAAGTGGCCTCCGTCAAAGCCGTGCTCGCGGTGCTCGAACGGGCGGCCGAGGATAATGCCTTTCTCACCGCTCTCGCCGAGAATCCCGCAGGCGCCCTGATCGCCTACGATCTTTCCGCCGAACATAAAGAGGCCCTGCTGAACGCCGATTTCAAACGGATTGAGCAGTGGATCGGGCCGCTCGAGGATCGTCTGAGAACCTGGCTCGAATGCCGGCTCAAACAGGAGAAACTGTCAAAATCTTGATGATGAGGTCGTGATGAGGTTTCGGCGGCAATCCACCAGCCTAAATGCATGAATCGCCGCACGGCGGGCACATGTGTAGAAGTACGACATCGAGGGGCGCCCGAAGGCGCCCCTTTTATAATACCTTGCTTCGAAACCGGGGAAATCCTTTCGCCTACGCCGCATCTTTATCCAGTATTAAAAACCTGCCGCAGAATTCACAGGTATGAATGAAACCGTCGTGTCGGAACACTTCGTGCGTGTCCGGGTAGATCATGTTGCACCCGCTGCACATGCCATCCCGAAGAATAGCCACCCCGCTTCCTTTCCGCTCTTTCACTTTCAGATATCGCCTGAAAATCGAAGGGTCCAGATTCTCCCTGATTTCCTCGAGCACGGCGGCTCGATCAATCGCTTCCCCGTCGGTTTCCAACTCGTACAGCTTGAGAAGAAGCCTGATTTGAGCAGATTCTTTCATAATCGGCACTCCTTTCAGCTCGCCCTCAGGATCATCTGCCTTCGATTGAGACGGACCAGCTTCTCATGAAACAGAGACACTCGGATGCAACTGAACTTCTAATCAATTTGAGACGTCCTTCCCGGTTCTCGCCGGGTCACCGGTCGTCTCCTTATTCAGTACGGCAGGCACATCTCGGCCGACCTGAATATCGAAAGGACCTCCTTGTGCGCAGGCGCTTTCAGAATTCTCTCATAAATGCTGTTGTGGCTGAACAGCCTGGCGATCCGCGCCAGCAGCTTCAGATGCAATAACTCATCAGATCGAGGACCCGCCAAAATAAAAACCAAACGCACCGGCTTCTCGTCAATCGAACCGAAATCCAGACCTTCCGGCACCCGAAATAGAGCTACAATCATTCCTTCAAGCCCTGTCGAATATGCGTGCGGCACCGCAATTCCATGACCGATACCGGTGCTGGCCGCCTTCTCGCGCTGTAATAAATCCCCCAGAATCTTCCCCGCATCCAGCCCCTCTACTTGTTCGGCAAGTCGTTCGACTGCATATTCTAAAAATGTGCTCTTTTCCTCGACGCCTGTCAAGTCGAAAATCAATTTCTCCGTCAGGAATGGCCAGAGAAACGGCCCCAGAACCCCGTGGTTCTGGCCACGCGATCCGATCTCCTCGCCGTTTGACGCAGTCATTTTCCCGATAATCAGATTCAAACCCTCCAACCCATAGGCACTAACCAAGCCCGACAGCCGGGTAAAATCGCTCGAACGCATCCCCTTCTCTTTTGCAACATAAAGAAAATCCCTCACCTCAGGCACCGCCTGGATGTAGGAAACAAGGTCAGGATCCAGGTCCTGAGCCAATGAAAATAAGTATCCTTTTGGCAGACTTAACGCCTGCTCTATCTGCGCTATTCTCGCGGCTGTCGGCGGCGGCTGTTGCCCGTTCTCGATCATGCTGAGATAACTCGGGGAGATATCGATACTCCTGGATAATTCCCTCAACCCAATTCCCGCCTCTATTCGCAGGGTTTTCAGCAGATATCCGAAATTCACTTCCATCCACCTCCTCGTTCAGTGTTCACTAAACAATATACATCGACGGGCCCGCCGTGTCAAGTAAAATCGGCAACATACCCCCAGGCAATCCCCTCCAAAACTGCGCCTTCTGGCAATCGGAGGCTGCGGCATGCATAGTATATTTATTTAAAAAGTCCGGCTGCTTACGTCCTCCGAATGAGATAAATATGCAACGAGTTTACGAACGGCTGTATTCGCTGCTCCCGCCCTTCGCGCAATCGCTCCTCGTCACCCTTTATGCAGTCCGAATCCATCTCGAGCGATACGGTCCCGAATTTCGCGAACAACTCGAAGAGCTGGAGAAGACCCAATGGCTTTCTTCTAATGAACTGGCAGAGTATCAGAATCAGAAACTGCAACTGCTCGTGGAGCACGCCTATGAAAACGTTCCGTATTACCGGCGCCTCATGGACCAGCGAAAACTCGATCCGGCAGATATCAAGACAAGCCAGGATCTCCGCAAACTGCCGGTGCTGACGAGAGATGACGTCAGGAAACATAAGCACGAGCTTCTTTCCAGCGCCTACCGCAAGAAACAGCTCGCCCACGGGCACACGAGCGGCACCACCGGCTCGCCCCTCGAGTTCTTCTGGGACAGGAAGATGTGCGCCTTCAACAACGCGGCCTACTGGAGACAGGCTCGATGGGCAGGTCTCCGGTACGGCGACAAATTCGCAGTCGCTCTCGGCAGGATCGTGTGCCCGACCACCCGAAAAAAGCCGCCGTTCTGGCGCATGAATTACCTGGATAACCAACTCTGGATTTCCTCATTCCACCTCAACGAGGAGAATCTGCCGTGCTACATCCGCAAGCTGCGGGAATTCAAGCCGATGGCCCTCGAATGTTATCCGTCCACCGGATATATCATCGCGAAATACCTGGAGAGCCGAAGGGAAACGCTCCCGCTGAAAGCCGTGCTTACATCCTCCGAGACGCTGTTCCCGTTCCAGAAGGAAACGATCGAGAAATCCTTCGATTGCCGCGTGTATGACTATTACGGAATGGCCGAGCGCGTGGTTTTCGCGACCGAGTGCGACAGGCACGAGGGCCGTCATCTCAACCTGGAGTATGGAATCTGCGAGATACTCGATTCAGACGGCATTCCGGTAGTAGACGGCAAGGAAGGATATGTCGTCGGCACAAGCCTGCACAATTACGCGATGCCTTTCATCAGATACCAGACCAGCGACATTTCCGCAATCAGGAAGAAATCCTGCTCGTGCGGAAGGGCGCTCCCGCTCATACAAGACGTCACAACGAAGGCGGAGGATATCATCGTAACGCCCGCGGGGAACTTAATCTCGCCTTCCGTTTTGACGCATCCGTTCAAACCGCTGAAGACGATCAAGATGTCTCAGATTATCCAGGACAGGGTCGACCACATTCTGATCAAAATCGTTGCTGAGCCGCGATTCTCACGGCGGGAGGCCAATGCGCTTCTTGTCGAATTCCGCAAACGGGTGGGTTCGGACATGCAGGTGGACTTGCAGGAGGTATCCGAAATTCCGCGGACTGCCGCGGGCAAGTTTAAATGGGTGATATCGACGGCGCCGATAAACTTTAAGCACGAGAAGCAAAGGGTGCTGTGAATCTGTCCGCTGCCGGAGCGGTTCTCGACCTCATCGAAAAGATCTCGACGCCTTCGCAGAAGCTTCCATCGCAGAATAAAAAATCATCTTCGAAATATTCGTAACATCGAACGCCGGGCTCTTCATCCCGAACTTGCGCAGCAAGAGCACTGCCAGGTCCCGCACCTTGACGGGACAACTTTTTATCCGGATGATTCTCCCGCACTCGAGGCGTCCCTCGACGTCGGAACAAGTCCCGATCAGCGCCACCGGCTGGCCCGGATGGATCACGTCGCCCTTATAATAACCCATCACAATGGCGCCCGCCTTTGCGCCCGCGAGATTGCCCGGATATTTCTTCTCAGCGGTTCCGAGCACTCCCTTTATGGAACAGATGCAGCCGCCGTAACAGATGTTGCCGGTCTTCGGATTCACGCCTTCATAAAACTTGATGGGTGTTTTGAGCTTCTGCAAATCCTGGAACGCCGACTCGATATCCTTCGTCTTTGCGGCCAGGTCGTCGATGCTTAAATCGCCTGTGACTTCTATATCATTGATATCGAGCGAGCCATAGCCGCGCTCTCTCGCCTCGACCAGGTGCGCAACTTCCTCGGGCTGATAATTCAGAATCCGGGCGGCGACCACGTCGGCCGCCACCGGATCGTTCGAGATCAGGATCGCGCCAAGGTGAAAAGGATACGGGCTCGATTCGAACCCGTGCCCGATCATGACCGCATCCGTCACAATCAGGTTTGGCCAGCCGAATTCGAGCAGGTCCACAACCTTTTCGTTCAGCCGGTCATCGTGATAAAGGAACCGCTCCTTGTGCGTTAGGATCCCGATATTCAGTTTCAGGGCGTTCGTGATCTGGCAGACAATGTGATACTTCAGCTTCGGCATCCATATCTTGTAATCGGCTTCATGCAGCGACCGCGCCGCCAGGAACGTCTTGTGCCACTTCGCGCGCGCCAATGTGATTTCCTTTGTCTTCTCCTCGTTGAAATTCCGCAGCGGAATCCCGATGTTTCTCGCCATCCTCGCGTAGCCCGAATCCGCGAAGAACGCCCGCGTCGGCACTCCGATTGCGCCGGACTCGCCAATGGTTATCTGCGAGCCTGCCGATGTTTCGCGCAGTACATCGACCATCGCTTCCACTATCGGCGGCGCAGTATAAGAATGATGTATGTACTCGGTGTTTGCGGTCACCACGTTCGGCTTGATCAATATCCTTCCTCGCGGCTGCTCGCCCAACTCCGCGATACCGTCTCTGATTATCTCCCTCATGCGAATCGGATTGTATTCTTCGCATCTTCTGAGGATGACTTTGCGCTTCTTCATTTCGCTTTCCTTGTGGAATGGTAATGGGTTCGACGGGATTCCGTTTCAATGGAAAAGTATATCTCATTGAACCTTTAAATTCTACGCTTGAGCGCGGTGCACCAGCCAGGTCGGCACATCATTTGGCTTCGACTTCGGCGCCAGCCCGCCCCTAGCCGCTTCTCCCCCTTCGACAAAGGGGGACAGGGGGGATTTTCTCCGCGGCCATACGGCCCGGTTCTCCATCGACGTCATTGGCGTCTTCGAAATGCGAACCCCCTCCATGATCTCCGAGCACCTGATCCCGGTCTGCATTCGCTCATCATCCCTTGAATAAACCGCAGGTAACATAGTAAACTTAATGTATGCAAAGTGGCATCTCTCATAAAGATCCAAAGCTTTTTCTTCCCGCGACTCCCGAAGAAATGCAGCTACTCGGCTGGAAGCAGGCCGATATCATTCTTGTCACGGCCGATGCGTACGTCGATCATCCGGCCTTCGGCGTCGCTCTGATCGGACGATTCCTCGAGAAACTCGGCTATCGTGTCGCCATCCTCGCCCAACCCGATTGGAGGAGCGCGGACGCTTTCAAAGCCTTCGGGCCGCCGCGGCTGTTCTGGGGGATCACTTCGGGCGCGATCGATTCGCGCCTGAACGACTACGCCTCGATGCGCCATCGCAGGAAAAAGGACCTCTACGGCCCGGGCGGCGTTCCCGGCCTGCGGCCGCCGCGCCCCCTTCTCGTCTATTCAGCCCGCGCGCGCGAGGCTTTCAAGGGCATCCCGATCGTGCTGGGCGGACTCGAAGCCAGCATCCGCCGCCTGGTTCATTATGATTACATCGAGGACAAGCTGAAGCGCTCGGTTCTGGTCGACGCGAAGGCCGACCTGCTGGTGCATGGAATGGGCGAGCGCGCCATAAAGGAAATTGCCGGTCGCCTCGCTGCCGACGAATCAATCGAACACATAACCGATATTCCTGGCACCGCCTACCGGCTCTTGAGCGGGATGAAAGCGCCGGAAGAAGTCGTCAGCTTGCCTTCGCTCTCGCAGCAGAATGAAAATCCGGAAGAAGTGATGGCTGCTCAATTGGCGTACCAGGCCCAAGCTTACCTGAACGGCAGGCCAGTGGTCCAGGAACAGGACCCGGGCGCAATTGTGGTGATGCCGCCGTCTCAGCCCCTGGGCGAGGAAGAGCTGGATCAGCTTTACGATCTGCCGTTCACGCGCAAATGGCATCCTCGCTACGACACCCTCGGCGGAGTTCCCGCGCTCGAGCCGGTGCTGTTCTCAATCACGACCCACCGAGGCTGTTTCGGCGGGTGCTCGTTCTGCTCCATTCACCTGCATCAGGGAAAACAAATCTGCTCGCGCTCGATTGAGAGTCTTCTCTCGGAGGCGGAATCGTTTCGCCGGCATCCGGAATTTCGCGGCACGATCAGCGATCTGGGCGGGCCAACCTCAAATATGTATGGGATGAGATGCGGGCAATCCAGCGCCTGCAACCGCACCAGTTGCATTTGGCCGTCGCAATGCAAACACCTGGTCGCCGATGCCGGACCGCTCTTAAAGATGATGCAAACTTTCCAGAAATGGAAAGAACAGCAATCGCTGAATGTGTTTGTCGCGTCGGGCATCCGCCATGATCTGGCACTGCAGAGCGGCGAGTATATTCAGATGCTGGCCCGCGATTTCGTTGGCGGTCATCTGAAAGTGGCGCCCGAGCATTATTGCCCGAATGTGCTCGCCCTGATGAACAAGCCGCCATTCGAGCTGTTCGAGGAATTCGAGACGCGCTTCCAGGAGGCGTCGCGTCGCGCCGGCAAGGAACAATACATCGTGCCCTATTTCGTCAGCTCGCATCCCGGCTGCACGGTTGAAAACGCGCTCGCGCTCACCGAATATCTCGTCTCGCGCTCGTGGCGCCCGCGGCAGGTGCAGGATTTCGTACCGATCCCGCTCACCGCTTCAGCGGCGATGTACGCATCGGGCCGGGACCCCAAAGGAAAGAAGATATTCGTCGCCCGAGGCCATAAGGAAAAAGTCCTTCAGGCCGCTCTGCTGCAGTACTATGAGCCGAAGAATGAGAAAGCGATTGCCGATTTCCTTAGCCGTGCTCACCGACTCGATCTGCTCAAACGGATCGGGCAGCTTCGAAACCGTGCATCCCCGGATACCGTCGTTTCCTCGCGCGCCCGAAAGAAGAAATCCGGCCGGCCATCTCGCCGCTGAGCGCAGCGCCTAAGCTCACCACCCTCTTTTGTCATTCTGACCCCGCGTCTCGCGGGGGAAGAATCTCTCTTTTTTCACCACGAATTCGCACCAATTAGACGAATTCTTGAAACCGCAAATGCACACGGATGCACGCTGCTTTCTACCATGGTGTACGAGCAACATCACGGCTCGTAGGGGCACGGCGGGCCGTGCCCGTTGATTCATCCCGACCCCGCCATACACCATCCCCCCTTTGACAAAGGGAGACTGAGGGGGATTTCTCCCTTCTTCCTTGCGTCTCGCGGGGGAAGAATCTCTATCTCAACCGCCGATACACGCCGATGACCTACCATCGCGATTCGTTGAGCGAAGCGAAATCCCGCGCCTCGCGGGATCATCCTGAGCCTTGCTTCTTAGTCACGCTTTAGCGTGATCGAAGGATCTCTCTTCTCCGCGCACGACACCGCCAACGAGGATCCAGCTAAAGAGGGCCCATCCGCAGATTTCTTTAGACCGAAAAAACACATCCACAGGAGCAAACAGAGGAAACGGAGAGAGCTGCTTCTCTTCAAAATCTACTTACCTAGCTGCAGATGTAATCAAAGCAAATCAGCCGCAAATCTTCACGGCGCAGCTCGGGGGCGGTTTCAATGCGGGCATCCGCGATCGAGCCGTATCTCTCCGCCATTGATGAGATGTTATCGAGGAAAGAAACGATATCAGATGAATGTTGAAATTCCGCATGCAGTTTCTTGAGCTCTTTCACCAGAGGCGACGAGAAGGGGTGCCCAAGGAACCGGATGGCCCGCGTCGCCTTTTGCCGATTGACGTCGGGATGGTTGAGATACCCTTGAAGAGTGGTGGCGATCACCTGTTGAGCGGGGTCAACCGTTTTGGGAACAGCCTGCAGGCTGCGCTGCTCCTGGTGGGTCTTCAGAATGTTCTCGATTATTTTCTCCTGTATTTTGAAGACTTCATAATCTGCAACGACTCGGGGCGTATCTTTGTCGCATGCGATGAGGCTGGAGATGAGGTAGCGGTTGTCAATTATCTCTTTTCGATTCAGATCGTAATATTTCCAGAAGTGCTTCTTGTCCTTCTCCTCGCCCGCCTGGAAAGAGAAAAACAACCCTTTCTCGCCGCGTTTTGCCAGACCGGAATGAATCCCATCGGGCAGGTCTTCGATTGCCTCTCTGCCCTCTGCATCGAGGACGGACCTGAGGTGCTGCAGCATGTATTCGCTGCTCGCCAATTGAGTGAATCGCTCTTCCTCGTCGATGACCGTTCCATCCTCGGCCTGGATTCTCCTTAAGGTATTGAAATTG
>QZKU01000009.1 GCA_003598085.1 Candidatus Abyssobacteria bacterium SURF_5 | reverse complement strand
TTGATCGCGACTTTGCTCAAGAAATCTGCTGGTGGGATTACTTAAGGCAACTCAAGAACTTATGTGGGAATTCCCCACCCGGTTTGCGGAATCGCTGGCCCCCGATCAGGTATAGTTTTAGGGCTTTTTTCGGGATTGTCCGCTTCCCTGCGGCTTCTGCCCAAAGGCGGACTTAATCACCCTGTTGGGAGACAAACTGGAACTGGGAGATGTCTTTCCAGTAAGCAATATTTCTATTTTGGGGTGCAAGCAGCAGCGCCTTATTGTAATCTTCAAGGGCCTCTCGGTGTTTGTTGTATTTCGGGTCTGAAAGAATCTGTGCGGAGACGAGGAGGGGAAGGCTTTTCATGTTGTCGTGGAGAGTTGCTCTGATTGCCGAATCCTTTGTAGAAATCACCTGCGCGAGTTCACCCAGATACTGCTGTCGGATATCAAGGAGAGGAACCCAGACCGCTTCGTTCAATCCATAATCGAGACAGCGTGAAAATTCGACTTGTGAATGATTATCGCTGACCACCCGGGCGCCGGCCGAATAGCGTTCCAATCCTCTGGGTCCGAGCACGAGTGTGCCTGCCAGGGAAAACGGGTCGTCAAGATTTGAGGCTTTGAGGCACTCAAGGATGTCGGGCTGTCGCATTTTTGTGGAAAACTCAGCGAAATCAATGTTGGTTTTATTAAGGCCGCCGACCAGCACGACGTGATCGGGATTGCAGTACCACAGGGTGCTCTCTGGGAAGACCGAGATGAATGTTTTCACGAGCGACTGGAATTCGTGCACACTGAGCCAGTTTGAAGGCATCCAGGCGCAGATGAGGCTATCGGGGCCCATCCTGTTCCTGCACATCTCGTAAAATTCGAGGGTATAGAGCGCGGGGCTGAGCCGCGGGTGGATTGCGTTGAAGGAGATGACATCGTACGTCCTGTCCTTGAGCTGGATATAGTTTCGCCCGTCGTCGTGTATGAAAGTGAATTTCGGGTTTTCGAGCACGTTCTTGTTGAGGTCCTCGAAGAACCGAGCCGCTTCTGTTTCGTCCTTTACCAGTTCGACGCAGGTAACGTGCGAGTTTTCGTATAAAGTGGCTTCATAACTGGTGCACCCCATGCCGAATCCGACGACCAGCACCTCGCGCGGGTCGGGATGCAGGAGCATCGGGACGTGAACAAGCATTTTATGGACCTGGATATCGCGATAGCTGGTGTATGCGGTCGATTGGCCGTTGATATTGAGCTCGCGAGCGCCGTTGATCCGGTTGAGGAGCACGGACAGAGTGCACTCGATTCCTTCCTTCGAGTACAGGACATCGTACTTGCCGCCCCGGCGCTGGCGATTCCATTCGCTGAGGATTGGTTGGTCGACCGTCGCAAAGAAGAAGACAGGCACGAAGACGAGCATTCCCAGCATGTTCGCCGCGAGTCCCGGGAAACTTCTTCGTTGTGACGAGCCCAAAATCAGGAGGAAACCGAGGACAACATTGAGCGAGACGACTAGGAGGACGCTATTTTTGACTCCGAGCAGGGGGAGGATGATAAAGCCGGTCAGAACGGAGCCGAAGATCCCGCCGACAGTGTTGAGGGCGTAAATTTTGCCGACGCTTGTGCTCACCTGGTTGAGGCTTTTGACAACGAGCTTTGAGACGAGCGGGAACGTGCCGCCGATGAGGAACGTGGGGAGAAGCATGAAGATAGCCGAGATGATGAATTTCACGCCCGCATAATGCCACCATGATGTGATGAAACCCGAGCTTGTCAAGTAGTCGGAGATATTGGAGAGGCGTCCTATCGTAAAGAGGCCGATAATGGAAAAGAGCCCGATCAATACCTCCACCATTCCGAAGATGAACAGGTTGTCTTTGCTCCGGTCGGAAATTCGCGCAAATGCGATGCTGCCGAAGGCGATACCGAAGAGGAACGTCATCAACATAATGGTATAGGCGTGAGTCTGAACTCCAATGAAGTAGACGAGGATGCGAGTCCACAGAAGCTCGTACGAGAGGGAGGCGAATCCGGAAACGGCGAAAGCGAGCGGCACCAACCTGAGTAATTGGTAGTGGCTCTCGCGCTCGGCCTCCCGAATCGGCAGCACGTCGGCCGCTTCGGGAATTGCGGTAATACTTTGCTGCTGTCCCAGGCTCAGGAGAAGGGAACATGCCGCCACAAAGACATTGCAAGTCACCCCGGCCAAGAGGGTGGCACGGATCCCGATCGCTTCGATCAAGATGAAACCAACGAGGAAGCAGCCGACCAGCGCTCCGAACGTGTTGATCGAGTAGATAAGGCCCATGTTCCACCCGAGGGTCTTCATGTTTCGGACAAAATATTTCGACAGGACCGGCAAGGTGCCGCCCATCAGCGTGGTGGGAACCAGGAGAATGACGAAACAAAGGGCGAATCTTGAAATCGGATAGAGGATCGATCCGGTGCCGACAAGCGAATAGATGGTTGCCCAGACGCCGGTCATTCTGGTAAGCACGACGAGCGTCATCAGCGCCGCCATGCCGACGAAAAATTCCAAAATTGCATACAGTCTCAACGGGTTCTTGGTCCGCTCCGCCACGCGGCCAAACAAATGGCTTCCGAGAGCGAGTCCGGCGAAAAACGACGAGATGACCGTGCTGACAGCGTAGACGGTAGTCCCGAAGATATTGACCAGCATGCGAATCCAAAGGACTTCGAAAGCCAGTCCGACGGCGCCGGTAATGAAAAACAGCAGGAGAACGATAAATGCCAAGTATTACCCCTCACTTCAAAAACAGGCTTCTTGCAAAGTGATTGATTTTATCATATCGGATTTCTCAGTTGCAACAGGGAGCGCGAGCTACAGATGGGGCAATTCTGGGGAATGCATACTGATCAGGAGGGAAAGAATTGAGAGACGTCTTGATCATGCCGCGGGGTTACGGGTATTCAATCACCGTCCTTTGAATTCAGGTTTGCGCTTCTCGACGAAAGCTTGAACTCCCTCCTTCTGATCCTCGGTGGCAAAGAGCATGGCAAAGGCCTCACGCTCGAGTGTGAGCGCGGTGGGCAGATCTCGATCGGCGCCCATATTCATTACCAGTTTTGCCAGCCTCAGGCCAAAGGGGGGCCGCTTTGCGAGTTTATTCGCCCACTCCTTCGCCTCGTCCAGCAGGCGATCGGCGGGGACGACTTTGTTGACGAGTCCTAGCCGCAGGGCTTCATCGGCATTGATGAATTCGCCCATCATGATAAGCTCTTTCGCCTTCGTCATCCCGATGAGGCGCGGAAGTCTTTGAGTCCCGCCGGCGCCGGGGATCAATCCGACGCGAATTTCGGGCTGTCCGAACTGGGCGGATTGGGCCGCGAGGCGCAAATCGCAGCACATCGCCAGCTCACAGCCGCCGCCCAGCGCATATCCGGCGATTGCCGCTATGACCGGTTTTCCGGTTTGCTCGATGAAGTCGAAGGGATTGCCGGGAGCGAAGCGGGTCTTCAGCATTCGATCGACGGTATTTCCTGCGGCGGCCATCGCATCGAGATCGGCTCCGGCCGCGAAGACGGTATTGCCGCCGGTGAGAATAATGACGCGGACCTCATCGTCCTGATCGGCCTCGACAAGCGCTGAATAAAGTTCTGCGTAGAGTTCCGGGCTAAGTGCATTGAGTTTTTCGGGCCGATTGAGAGTGATGAGGGCGATGGCCTGATCGCGCTGATATAAGAGCGTCTGATATGTCATAGTGTAATGGAGAGATGTGACGACAGGAGCTTACAGGATTCATGTTGTCGTCTGTTGGAGCAAAAACAGCGAGAGGGGAAGCCATCGACTTCCCCTCCGCGCCACAACCATTGTTACAGGAACAAGGTTTTCAGTTTCATGGCCAAGCTCATATCGCCCTTGACCTTGAGCTTGCCGCTCATGAAGGCCATTTGGCCGTCGAGCTTCCCGTTGAGGATGTCGAGCCAGTCTTTGGCCGCGACCGTGATTGTGATGTTCGGTGAAGCATGCTGACCTTCACTGACCTGGATATTGCCATTGTCAATCACGGCGTTCCATTTGCCACCACCTTCTCCGGTGATGTCCCACTGATAGACTGCCTTCATGCCAGCCGCTTTATCTTTCTTGAAGTTTGCCGGCATCACGTCAAAAGACTCCTTCACTGAATTTGCCATTCGAATTCACCTCCTTTCGTCCTGACTATATCTCCCACGGGTTGAGAGCAACCCTTTTGATGGGCTTTTTCCCGCGGGTACAAAGGATCGGAGCGGCAGGTTCGACCTACCCGATTTTTTTTGCACCGATCCTTAAAACCTCCAAACAAATCCAACACATCAAAGGACGGGAGCGGGGAGAACCACTATACGAATATCGATGGTTGTCGGGGCGAATGTTAAGTCCGCAGTTATAGGAAATTCATATTCGCGAATATTAGCAAATGTCGCTGAGCTGTAACTGGAAAAGGTCGTGTGAAGAAACGGTCCTCCCCCGCCCGCTAAATCGTTTTTTCAAAGAACTAATACATCTAAAATTTTTGGCATCAATTCCGCCGCGTTGTTCCGCGGACAGAGAGAATCAGGCCAATCCGCGCATTTTCAGGATCGCCTGCATATTCGTAGGGACTGCATCGTCCACATCGATTCGCGCGTCTACTATGGAGAGCTTCCCGCAGTTCATTGCCTGTCTCAGTACCGGTTCAATCTGACTAGGTTCTTTTATTATGAAACCAGCAGCCCCAAAGCTTTCCGCCAATTTCACGAAATCCGGATTCTCATATTCGCTGCCGTAGAATCTTGCTCCGTACAAGATTTGCTGTGTGTAGCGCAACGCGCGGTAACAGTTATCGTTCAAAATGAGGATTGTCGCGGCGATTTTTTCGCGCACTGCAGTTTCCACATCCTGAACAGTCATCATGAAGTCGCCATCCCCGAGGACCGACAGGACGGGCCGGTCAGGGTAAACTATTTTTGCGGCCAACGCAGCCGGGAATCCGAATCCCATTGCGCCAAAATTATTAGGCGCGATATAGGAGCGGGGACTTTGGATTTGAATGAAATCGCAGACATAGACCATGTTTAAGCCAGCGCCGCAGGCAAACAAGGCATTCTCTGGAGCCAAATCTGAGAAAACCTTCAGGACTCGCCCGGGCGAGAGCGGAATTTTATCAGATGACGCGGCCGCAGCAAGCTGTGCATCCCATTGCTCTTTTATGGGGAAGAGTGAATCCATCCAGTCATTCGATTTTACAAAAGGCTTGGCATCATAGAGTCGTCCTAACTTATGGAGAAAATCTCCCGCATCGGCGGTAACGGAGGTCAGGTTCACCTTGAAGGAAGATGGGAGCGTGCTTAAGCCGCGCGGATCGGCATTGATCACAACAAGGTCTCCGCGCCAATCAGCGGTATATTCGTACGTAGTAAGGTCGGAAAGGCCGCATCCAAGGGCGAGGATCAAGTCAGCCTGTTCCATCGCCGCATCGGCCACGGGATTTCCAAAGAAACCGGCTCGACCGAGACAGAGAGGGTGCTTTTCCGAGAGAACACCTCGTCCGTTGCCGGTTGTGACCACGCGGACATGAGCGCGTTCGGCCAGGCGTTGCAGATTGGTTGCGGCGCCGGCCTCACTCGCGCCCGCACCGGCAAGGAATAGCGGTCGATCCGCTTTTTGGAAGAGGCGGAATATCTTTTGGAGGTCCTCATCGCGCACATCGGGTGGCGCGGGTGGAACAATGTCCAGATCGAGGTCGACGTCCTCTTCGGCTTGCCAGAGGCTGTCCGGCGCCTCGATCAGAACCGGGCCTTTCGCGGGTGTCATTGCAATACGATAGGCGGAGGAGAAAATCGCAGGGAATTCTTTGACCGAATTGACGCGAAAAACCGCCTTGCAGACCGGCTCGAAGATCCGGCAATGATCCACTTCGAGCATGCCGTCTGTGCCCCTAAGAGAAGGTTTGACGGCTCCGGAGATGATGATAAGCGGGGAACAGTCTTTATAGGCGTTGGCGGCGCTGATCATTGTATTCAATGCGCCCGGGCCGGAATGAACGAGGCAAACGCCGGGTTTGCCGGTCAATCTGCCTTCGGTATCGGCCATGCTTGCGGCCACCTGTTCATGGCGGGTAGAGATATAGCGAATATCGTTACGTTTATCGTACAAGGCATCGACGAATGCGATGTTCGACGTCCCGATGATGCCATAAATGTTTTTTACGCCGGCTGCTTCAAGGGAAGAGATGAGAGCTTGAGCGCCCTGCATTGAGGTCATTCTTCCTGCCGTCTTGGTCATTCCTACCCCTTCTGGCTCCAAGCAGCGAGGTGTGAAGGTAACTTAGAGAAGGAAGATTTTAAATTGGCCAGTCAGTCAACCATGCGGGGTGAAATATATCACATGGCTATCTGGTTGTCAAGTCCTTTGATCGACCTTTTGGAAGAAAGATGCGGCAACGCAAGAGGTGGATTAGCGGGAAGTAGTCATGTTCAAATGCGGACAGGAGAATGTCGCACTCCTATGATACTTGCTTTACCACGGCAAAGATGGGGATCTTGAGATGAGCGTCTTCTGTGGTAATCAGCAATTCGGCGTTGATTTCCCTTTCCGGCGGCTGCGGGAGAAATTCGACCACGATCTCGTATTTGCCGGGTTCCGCGAGCGACTGCACTGCGCGGAAGACAGGGTCATCGACTGATACCTGGACTTCAGCGCCGGAGGCGGCGGAGACAATCAGCTTCCGTTTAACGGATACTCCGGGCGCACATGACCCGAAGTTGATTCTGTCGGGGGAGACGGTGACTGCGCCTGAAACCGAACCTCTTATCGGCAGCAGCATCCGTGAGTAATCCTTGTAGATATCACCGTGTGTTCCTTGTTGGGCATTTCTGGAGTAGTCGGAATAATTTGTGAAGACAGTAATGACTTCCTCAAACTTACCTTTTGGCATGTCGGGAGAAACAGCTATGTTCACTAAATAGCCGATCTCGTCGCCCTCCAGGGGCTCGAAGGTCGCAGACATTTTCGGAGAAGAAGAGTCGATACGTTTAATTACCAATTCCTGGGAACCGCGCTGCAGCAGCTTCACCTGCGCCTGCGCCCCCTGCCCCTGGCGGATATTGGGCAACAGAACGACGTTTGGCTCGAGGACCGCGTCATCCACAATAGCCCCCGCTACAGAAACGTTCACGATCGGTTCATTCGGATCATTGGTGGCGATGCTTAAGGTTTTCCACGGCGCGACTCCGTCATATTTCCATGGTTCGACTCTGGCCACGATAGCGGCCGTTTCCCCTGGGGCGACCTCTATTTTTGTGGTATAGGCGGTTACGCACATGCACATTGTCTCGATGCCGAGGATTTTCAGCGGCTTCTGCCCTGTGTTTCTGAAGGGAAATTGATGCTCGACCATTTGCGAGCGGCTGATCGGCCCGAAATCGAATGCCCGGTGATCGAATTCGATATCAGGTCCCTCGGAGCCGGATACGACAGCAAATTTATCCTTCAGTATATTCGCGGTCAGCGCGACTGGCATGCGCGGCTGATCGGGCGCATTGCTCTTGATATATGCGGTCTCCGAGACAGGAGCGGAAAAGCGCCGGCAATCCATACTGATTCTCAGGATAGCTTTCTCTCCTCCCTCGATAATCTGTCTTGCCGGGATCAAATTATATGAAAAGCCTTCGGGCATTTCGATGCCGTCGATGTGAAGTGCTTCTTTTCCCTTGTTTGCGATTGTCAAAGATACTTCGTGAAATGCGATCGGGTCGTCTGCGGAAATATCTCCAAACTCGGCCGCTGCCGGACTGAGCGCAATCGTCGGATGTTCCGAGAGGGGTTCATTCTTCGCGCAGGACAATGCAAGGATGGAAACCAGCATCGTGAAGATGACAAAGGAAGTAGTTATCGCCATTCGAAATGCCTGTACGAAGGGAGGAGATGTCTTCATAATCCTTTCGTTTTGTTCCACCAGCCGGCCCAGGCTTCCTTTGTGGGTCCCATATTAACGCCGGTAATCCGATTGAGGGCAACCATCGAGGCCGACCGCACCAAATGATTCGTATCGTCCAAAGAATCGATCAAGGGAGGCACAGCCTCTGCATCCCCGATTTCTCCAAGCGAGTTGGCGGCAGTCTGGCGTGCAATCGGGTAGGGGTCGTGCTCGAGGGTGCGAACAAGGTAGGTAACAGCGGTCTCATTCTTCAATACCCCAAGCACATATGCTGCCTGACATCGAGTCAATTGATCCTCATCATTCAGCACCAGGATAATCGCGGGGACCGCGTCGATCGCGCCCAGATCACCAAGGGCGATTAGAGCCGTTTTCCTGACACGCGGGCTCTCATCATGAAGGCGGGCCTCAAGATAAGGAATGACCGCCGCATTTTCGCTATACTGCAACAAATTCGCGGAGAACGCGCGAACGTCCTCATGTTCGTCGTTCAGCGCGCGAACCAGGACAGGGACGATCTCCCGTCCCCTTGATCGCAGCTCAAAAAACAGCGTCATCCTTTTTTGAAAATCCGCATTAATCGATTCTTCCAACAGGGCATGAACCTCGCGCTCGAGCCGGGGGTCAACAGTCACCTTTGCAGGGTCCTGTAGAATCCATTCCCGCTGGAGATACCAGATCCCGCCGAGCACGATGGAAATTGCCGCCACTATAATGAGGATTTTTTGCGAAAAATTGGACAAGGAAACCTCTTGAATTCTGGTGATAAACGCATAAAAATATTAGCACAGGCCGGAAAGATGTGTCAATTGCGCGCGTGCCGAAACGGAATTTTTTGAAGAACTCGTCATTGTCGCCGAAGTGGCCGGTTTGTTTCTTTTTCAGTTCGATTTCGGTTGAGGCTATTCCTTCTCCAGACATTCACAAAAATAGTCGACAATCAGCACCGTTGCCCTCCGGCCAAGTTCGGCGTCAACAATAATCTTTCGTCTTTTCTTGAAATCCTCAAGGGCGGCCACCAAGCCGCCGATGTCTCGCAAGGGATCGAATTCACGCCCGCCGAATTCGATGAATCCGCCAAGCCCTGCGATCGCGGGCCAGCGCCTGAGGGCTTCGAGCGGGTCGCGTTCAGCAACTTCATTTAACACCTGCAGTTTTCCAAAATCGAAATGGCCGAGGTGAGCCATGAGCGAATATTCAAGCATGTAGGCGTGTTCTCCCCCCTTGGCTGCGATGTCATAGATAACATCAAGCGCCTCAAACTCGGGGTAAATCAATGGTTCGGAAACGCTTGGCAGCAAGCACTGTACTGGCATGCCGAGGATGCCGCTCAAGTGTTGCTGTCGTTCTGGCAGTTCTCTGTTTCCGCCATGCCCGATAATGATAGCGACTTTTTCGGGCTGAAAGCTCAGGCGCTCAACGTGCCATTTAACAAAGTCGCGCAGCTTGTCATAAAACTCGTCAAAGGGCAAATATCTGGGAGACCAGCGGCGGGCGATTTCGCCTGCCGAGTCCGTACAATACGGGATATGAGCAGCATACGGCGCACCGAGCCTCTGAGTGATCAGGCGGCACCAATTCTGAGCCAGCAGGGAGTCGGTATGGGGAGGCATGGGATAACCATGCGCCTCGCAGTCGTTGGCGACGGTGAACAGAGCTATCTTTTGCATGCGCGGCTGATATGGCCCATATGTCTCGATCTGATTTTCCGTTACGGTAGGTTCGGAAAGCATTTTCGGGTCCTTTCGCCAATCGGGTTCATTTGTCACGTCAGAGGGAACAGGGTCATTCTAATAAATGAAAACGCCGCCGTCAATTTTACCGAGAAAGGAAAGACAGACCACTGCGGCCGCGGTTGTGGCGGTGATATCATGTTTCGATGGGGAACGAAATGCATCCTCCGGTTTGGCCGGATGATCTCTTCCATTAGAAAGCGCGGTATGTTATTATACGCATGCCAATTCAATGGTTAAAACTAATAAATAATGGAAGATAAGATGGTCATTCAAAAGCTCAAGGATCTTTTTTCCAATCAGAGAAGTCAGGTTCAGCGGGCGGCGCAGGAGGACACGGAGACCCGCGTGCGGCTGGCGACGTGCGTGCTGTTACTTGCGGTCGCGCATTCCGATGATCGTTTCAATGAGGCCGAGGAAGATCGCATTGTCGAGGTCCTTAAAGAGGATTTCCGTCTCTCCGAAGAGTACGTTTCAGAATTGATCGAACTTGCCCACCAGGAGCGGAAAGAAAGTGTAGATCTTTTCCGCTTTACCAAGGTTATCAACAGCGCTTATAATCCGGAGGAAAAATTGCAGGTGGTCCAAACGCTTTGGAAGGTTGTTTATGCGGATGACCGGCTCCATTCTCTGGAGGATAACCTCATTCACCGCCTTTCGCGGATGCTTAACCTTTCGCACCATCAACTCATCGAGGCAAAAAAGAAAGTCATGGGATGGGAATAATCCATGACGCACATTAGAGTGCGGGTGCTCTTTCTGTTAGATTGACAAGAAGGACACGCTTCATTGTCTCTCTGGAAGCATTCTCCGGCAGATCGGACACAGAAGGAGGAACATACGATGCGATTCATTTTGGCGATGATACTGGTGTTTTCTTTTACGGCGGAGCCGGCGGCTGCGGCAGTCTCACCTTCCTGCAGCAGCAATCTGGATGTGATCAAATTCAAAGACAGCAGCTTCGAAATGGCGGGCGACGTAATCAGCGAGGACGAGCAGCGAGTCGTGATGAGGCCTGAGAATGGAGGGCGAATCGAGCTGAGGCGGGAGCTTATCGATAAGATTGAGTATGATATACGCCCCCCGAAGCAGGTTACAACCGAAGAACTTGTTAACGGTTTCACGCATTGTGTAGCGGGTTTGATCGGCAATGAGAAAGAGTTTCGGGTGGTCAAGGTGAGGCCGGAATCAGTGTACCTGAATTTAGGTGCTGAGGGGGGCGCGCGGCCCGGTATCGAACTAAGCATATATCGTGAAGGAGAAAAGGTGCTTGATCCCGGAACCGGTTCTTTGCTCGGAAAGGAGAAGGATTTTATCGGAGTTGTTCAGATTATCATAGTGGAGGAGGAATTTGCGAAGGCCGTACCCGTAGATGTGAGCGCTGATCGTTTTCAGGAAGGCGATACGGGGATTTACATGCCCCGTTCTCCTGTTCTGGCGATAGCGGGCGTTATGACGGACGACGGGCAGGAAAGCCCCTACGGGATGCTGCTATCGGAAAAACTTATCGGCAAATTCAGTGAGGACTCGAATCTGCGTGTGATCGAGCGCAGGCATCTCGGAAAGGTGCTGCGTGAATTGGCAATACAGAATGCACTGCTTACGCCGCTGTCAGACAGGCTTTCAGCCGATGCTCAGAAGCGGCCGGCAAAGATAGGAACGCTTGAGGCCGATGCGACCGGCCCCGCTCTTGACTCTTCAATTGCAGAGAAAGTGAAAGGGATTGAAGGCGCCGACGCCATTGTCTTCGGGACCGTCACCGATGTGGATGGAAAAGGAGCCGTAAATCTTCGGGTAGTTGACACTTCAAGTGCGGCAATATTATTCAGCACATACAAGATGGTAGGGAACCCGGAAAAACCAATAGAAGCCTCCTCTTCCGGCGATGAAACAGTGTCTTCCGACGGGGCCGTCGAAAGAACCGAGGCAAGGCCGGTCAGAGGAGAATCGCCGGACAAGCTGGGCGACCTGCTCGACCGGATCTTGAGGGCGCTCTATCAAAGATGAACGAGCGGGTGCGCGCCAAAAGAACGAAAAAATACATTCATTTTCCATTGCATGTTCCGATGGAAATCGGAGCGTCCTCCTACTGGATTTCCGCCGAGGAACGAATTCAGTTTCGCGACCGCGAAGTCCTCTGCATCGTCCGCGACACCGAGCGCATTACCAGTTGCTGCGGCGAGAGCGCAGGCTTGCGCTCGATCGGCGTCATGGGGTATATCACGTGCTGGCATGCCGGCATAATAGAGCAACACCACTTTTCGATTCTCGAGCCCATCAGCGATAAAGGGGAGCAGATGGAGCTGTCCCGACTGTTGCGAGCAAAGTACGGCATCGCGCAGGTGGAATTTCTGTGAGAGCTCGGGCGTAAGGGGAAAAAGCATGCTTCTGAAAAAAAGACAGGTACCGATACTGCTGTTAAACGGAGTGGCGCTGATCGGGTTTGGCGTGTTGTTCATGTCGAGAAAAAACTACGAGTTTCTTCTTTATATTGGTGTAATCGTATTTTTTCTGATTGTGATTCTTTCAACGAATCGACGTATCGATTACCCGAATTCAATTCTGTGGGGGCTGACCGGATGGGCGCTTCTGCACATGTCCGGCGGCGGCTTGTACATCCGGGGGATAAAGCTGTACGAGGTCATCCTCATTCCTATATCCGACTCGTACAGCATCTTTCGGTACGATCAGTTCGTCCACATTGTCGGGTTTGGCGTGGCGACTCTGGTTATGTATCACCTCTTGAAACCGCTCCTGAGGAAGGGACACAATAGCAGGATAGCTCTCCCCATTGTGGTCGTAATGGCCGGGTTGGGAGTCGGCGCTTTAAATGAAATCATTGAGTTTCTTGCGACTGTGCTTGTACCGGAAACCGGCGTTGGCGGCTACAGAAATACGGCGCTTGATCTTGTCGCCGATCTTATCGGTGCAATAGGCGCCGTGGCCATTATTCGGCTGCGAAAACTATAAGTTTTGCTGTCATCGGGTAAAGTTGGTTCGGCTCCTTGTCTTCGCGTTCCGCACGGGATCAAGCCGGCACAATTTCCATTGAACCTGCATATGGTATCTGCTACAATACATGCTGCCGGAGTACCCCCCGGCAAGCCCCCCGCATTCGAGGACAGATAAGCAAATGGAGGATGAGATGAGAGATGTAGTAGTTGTGGAAGCTTTGCGATCTCCGATAGGTCGGTCCGGAGAGCGTGGCATCCTTCGCGAGTTGACCGGACTGGAAATAGCCACGCAGGTGGTAAAGGCTCTTCTGAAGAGGACGCAGATCGACCCGCTGGAAATCGATGATATCTACTGTGGAACGATAGCCGGCCCTATCGATGCCGCTCGCTCGCTGGTGTTCTATTGCGGTCTGCCGGTCGAGCTTTCCGGTTTGACGATGAACCGCCAGTGCGGCTCGAGTCTGTCGGCGCTGAATTCTGCGGCCAATGCGATTAAAGCGGGCAACGGAGACTGTATTCTGGTGGTGGGGCTGGAAACGATGGGCCGCCTTGGGCCGTGGAGTGCGGAGGACCAGAAAATGGCGCGTGAGTACCGGCAGTATTTTTACGCGACGCCCTCGGTTCCAAACGCACAGGGGAAACTGCACAAGGCGATACGTCTTCCGGATTTGATAGATCCTTCATCGTTCTCGATGGGTCTGACAGCGGAAAATCTGGCCGCCAGATTCGGCATCAGCCGGGCCGAGATGGATGAATTTGCATGTTGGAGCCAGGCAAAAGCGAAAAAGGCGATCGAGGAAAAGAAGTTCGACCGCGAATTGGTGCCTGTAGTCATAGAATATGAGGATGGAACTTCGCTTGTCATAGACAAAGATCAGTGCCCGCGTCCCGGCACAACCATGGAAGCGTTGGCCGGTCTCAAACCTGCATTTAAAGAGAGCGGGGTAATCACCGCCGGCAACTCATGCCCGACGAATGACGGCGCAGCGGCGGTATTATTGATGTCGCTCGAAAAAGCGAAGGCGCTTGGATACAAGCCTCTGGCGGCGGTGAGGCATCATGGTGAAGCGGGCGTACCGCCGGAGATTATGGGGATTGGCCCCATCCCGTCCACGCGAAAGATGCTCAAGCGGCAGGGAATGGCCATTGACGACTTCGACATTTATGAGCTTAATGAGGCGTTCGCCTGTCAGGCGCTTCACTGCGCGCGCGAGTTGAAGATGGATATGGACAAGCTCAACGTCAACGGCGGGGCTGTTGCCCTCGGCCATCCAACGGGTGCAACGGGCGCGCGTTTCACCGCCACGCTGGTTCACGAGATGAACCGCCGCAATGTTCAGTGGGGACTGGCGACAATGTGCTGCGGCATTGGACAAGGCGTCGCAACGGCATTCGAGAAAATATAGGGTTTGGGACCGTTCGGAAAGCGGCTCCGTTGCTTGAAAAGCAACCGGCAATGTGGTATAGTTATGTAAAATAAGGAGTTAGGGTACGTTAGAAATAAGGGCAATTCCCTTGTGAGACAAAGAATAGGTATAACAAGCACGGTTCCGGTCGAGGTGATTCTTGCTGCCGGCGATGTGCCGGTCGATCTGAACAACGTGTTTATTAGCGATCCAGAACCCTCACGATTCATTCGATACGCGGAGGATGCCGGCTATCCGCGCAATATCTGTGGCTGGATAAAAGGAATATTTGGGCTGGTGATACGCACCCGTTGCGTAGACGCGGTTATCGCGTTGACCCAAGGGGATTGCAGTTGTACGTTGGCGCTGATCGAGACGCTGATAGTACACGGCACACCGGTTATTCCCTTTGAATACCCTTTCTCGCGGGATGCCGACCTGTTACGGCTCCAGGTCGATAAACTGGCCAGCCGGCTGGGGACCCGTACGGAAGAGGCGCGCGAGTGGGTGGAACGCCTCAAGCCAGTGCGGGAAAAGCTGGTGGAAGTTGATCGGCTGACGTGGGAAGAGGGGCTGATATCGGGCGAGGAAAACCATTGCATACTTCTTTCGAGCAGCGATTTCGGCGGCGATGTGGTGCGTTTCGAGCAGGAGGCCGGTGCGCTTCTGGAGCGGGCGCGCCTCAGACAACCGTCTCCAACCGATGTGCGGATCGCATATATAGGCGTCCCTCCAATTTGGAACGATCTTCATTCTTTCATTGAATCACAAGGGGCGCGGGTGGTATACAACGAAGTCCAGCGCCAATTCTCAATGCCATTCAAGACGGCTGACATCGTCCGGCAATACCTGCTCTATACATATCCCTACGGAGTATTTGCGCGGCTGGAGGATATTCTCCAGGCGCTCGCCCAGCGGAGAGTGAATGGCATAATTCATTATACTCAGAGTTTTTGCTATCGGCAGATAGAAGATCTTATCTTCAGAAAGAAGCTTCCTCTGCCCATTCTCTCGCTCGAGGGGGACCAGCCCGGGTCTCTTGATGGCCGAACAAAATTACGCATCACCGCTTTTATCGAGATGCTCCGGAAAAATGCGGAGGAGTCGACCGGATACGCGGGCGCAGGACGTATGCCGGCAAATGCTCCCGGAAAGGACCTTTCATCGTGGTAGTGCGCAAATTTATCGTCATTTATCTCCTTGTTGGTTTTACGATGCTTGGCTGTGGCAGTGCGCAAGACCGCGCAATGCTGAAACAGGCAAGGGATGCTTTGAAGCAGGGTAATTCAAAAGTAGCCATCAACAATACAAAGACCATCCTCCGGAAGAGTCCCCGCAATTTTTTGGCTCTGCGGATGATGAGCAAGATCAAATCTCATCTGTACAAGGAAAGCGAGACGCAGTTCGAAGCGAAGAATTACAAGGACGCTGCGACGACATTAGAGACGCTGCTCGATCTGGATCCCCAGGAAGAGAAGGCGAAGACCTTGCTGGATGAAGCGAAAAAGCATCTCGAGCTGGCCAGCGCCCAGCAGGCACTGCAGGAAAACAATCCTATGGTAGCGCTCAGACATGCGCAAGAGGCGTTGCGGCTTGATCCTCAATTTGCACCCGCCAAGGACGTCGAGAGTAAAGCGAAGGAGCAAGTGCAGGTAAGGATCTCGAATCTTGTGGTAACGGCGCAGGAGCTGATTGATCAGGGGAACTTTGAGAAGCTGCGGGATCTCGCGCAGGACATTCTCGCCATTGATCCTCAGAACAAAGAGGCCGCCGATTTTCTGCGGGAGGCGCTGGCACAGATACTAACGCGGAATAAAGAAGAGAACTTAACAATGGCCAGAAAGTTTTACAGCGAGGGGATTTACGAGTCAGCCCTCTCAAAAGCTGAAGAAGTTCTGAAGGTGGATCCTGCCAGCGCCGAAGCGAAGGAGATTGTCCAGCGCGCGCGAGATGAGCTTGCGAAGCCCGAATTGCGCCTGAGCGGTCTTACCAAGATCAAGGGAATGACCATTGCGAGCATCGAACTCCCGGCCAGCCGTGAAAAGTTCATGGTGAAAGAAGGAGAGGTATTCCTGAATGAAGGCGACTTCAAGGTCTCTGCAATCGATTTTGACCTGAAGGCCGTCGTTATCACTTACATGAAGACCGGCAGTCAGCAGACAATCTCGCTGGCTCCTCCCGAATTAAGCGCGCCTACAGCCCCATCGCCGGAAGCCGCCCCCGCTCCGGTCAAGAAGAAGAAATTGGTTTTCTGAAGCGGATAACCGACTGGGAAAGCGACTCGTTGCTCTTTCGTAGTGACGCACTGTTTCTTCATGCCGCTCGGATAGGCGAAGATATCTTCTTCTTCAAAAATCCTGTTTCTCTTTGCTTTTGCTGAACTCCCATATGCAGGTTGCATCGGTTAATAATTGTGCTGCCTTCCTTATCATTAGCAAAAGAGCTTGCGTAAATCCATTTTTTGGGGCAAGTTTGGGTAAGAATGGTAAAAAGTGCAAAGGACATGCCGGTGGCCGATCAGGTAATACTCGTTGTCGAGGATGATTCAGTCCAACGCAGACAAATAGCACGCGCGCTTATTTCGTCAGGCTATCTTGTTTCGCTGGCCGCGAGCGGTGAGGAGGCGATTGAGATACTTGCCGAGACAGCGGTCGGTATAGTGTTGACCGACAGGCGGATGCCCGGAATGGACGGGATAGAGCTCCTAGAACGGATTAAAGAGGAATATCCGAAAGTGCTTGTGGGAATGATTACCGCCTATCCGGGAGAGGGCTCAGATTTTTTTCCTGACGCTCTTTTGAGCAAACCATTTGGGCATCGGGAGTTGCTGGATCTCGTCAAGAGCCTTGAACAGAAAACGCAACCTTCACTGGATTCCTGATATTTTTTGAGATTCGCGACATTTTGACAAAGAAGGGCGGCAACGGCCGCCCTTCTTTGTCATCCTGCTTTACAGCATCTCTTTTTCCATTTTCACGATTGATGATTCGAGAGCGTCGACAATGAGGTCTATCTCCTTCTTGGTCACTGTGAGCGGGGGCGCGACGGCCACATTTTCCATCATTGCGCGCGCATAAATGCCTTTCTCCCACATCAGTTCTTCGACCCGATGAGTTCCCTCCATGGGAAGCTCGCCTATCGGCTCTTTGGTTTGCTTGTCTTTCACCAATTCAACGGCCGCCATCAGCCCAATGGCCCTGATGTCACCGACTGATTTGAGATCGTACAGTCCCTTGAGACGATCGTGCATGTATGCGCCGACTGTAGCCGCGTTCTCGACAAGCTTCTCATCTTCTATGATTTTGATATTCGCCAGTCCCGCCGCACAACCGACCGGGTGATTATTGTACGTGAACCCATGCAGGAACGGGAGGAAGCTCGGGATATTATCTCGAATTGTATCAAATATCTCATTGCTGGCGATGGCGCCGCCCGTTGGAAAATATCCGCTGGTTATTCCTTTCGCCACGGAGATCAGGTCGGGCCGCAGATCCCAGTTCATGCACCCGAACATCTTGCCGGTGCGGCCGAAGCCGGTGATCACCTCGTCGGCCAGAATAAGCACTTCATACTTGTCGCAGATGCCGCGGATCATCGGCCAGTACTCTTTGGGAGGGATGATGACGCCGCCGGTTCCCATTACCGGCTCGGCGATAAAAGCGGCAATGGTATCCGGGCCTTCCCGAAGAATCGCTTCCTCGAGCTGTTTGGCGCACCCGATGCCGCATTCGGGATAGGTGAGGCCGAGTTCGCATCGGTAACAATATGGCGCCATGATGTGCAGGAATCCCGGGGGCAGCGGATCGAAATTCGTTTTAAAGAATTCGATGCCCGTTGCCGTCAATGCGCCGAAAGTGACCCCATGATAGGCGTAGTTGCGCGAAATGATTTTCTTCTTGCTGTCCTTGCCCTTGCACGCCCAGTACATGCGGGCAAATTTCATATTTGTGTCGTTGGTCTCGGAGCCGCCGCAGGTGAACATGACGTGCCCCATGTTCCACTCCTTCGGCATCAGGCTTACGACCTTTGCGGCTAACTCGATGGCCGGAGGAGAGGCGAACCCGAAGAAGGGCGAATAATACTCGAGCTTGCCCAGCTGCTCGGTAATCGCCTTCTGCACCTGCTTCTGACCGTGTCCGATTATAACATTCCACAGACTGGAAAAAGCGTCAATGTATTCCCTGCCGTCAATGTCCTTGATGCGAGTGCCATCGCCTTCGACAATGATGCGGGCGCCCTTTTGTTGATGCTCTTTGAGTTGGACGACGGGGTGGAACAGGTATTTTTCATCCAGTTGCTGCAGCTCTTTCTTCGTTCTCATGTAACTCCTCCTTGTCCGCATTATTTCTGAAGCTTCCTTTGAGCGATCGGAAAACGTCCTCCGATGGCGGTTAGCCCGTTTGAACGACAATATTTTACTTCCCTCCCCTCTTACAGGCGTTCCTTGTTAATGACCAAAGAGATAATGATCGACCATTTCCCGAATCAGACTGTGGACCTCTTTGCGTTCGAGCGCTCTGCTATCGATCACCCACTGCAGCGCCATTCCTTCAACGAGCGCCACCAGCGATGAGGCAATCGGGCCGCTCCTGCGAGCGGGAAATTCCCCGTTTGTTGTTCCTTCAGCGATAACGGCTGCGATGTGCCGGCGGTATGCGCGCAACTGCCGCCGCAACGCATCTCTGATGGTTTCCCGCTCGAAGGCCATTTGCACAAGATTATAGAAGACGCGATTGAGGCGGCGATTGAAGATGAATTCCTCCACCAGAAAATCGACCGCAATGTTTATTTTCTCAGTTGCGGAATGAGCGGAGCGGGTCCGTTCAAGAAGCAGGTTGCCATATTTTGCGATGATCGAATCCGCCATTTCCGAGACGATTTCGTCTTTGCTTTTGAAGTAGTAATGGATGACGCCGTAATGCAGATTCGCCCGCCGAGCGATATCCTTGATGGTGACTGTTTCATGTCCGGATTCCGCGAGACAGAGGAACAGGGCATCGGCGATTTGTTTGCGGCGCTGTGGCGCGACGATCTTTCTTGACATGACTGCTAAGTTGGTTAACTGACTTAATTATATCGCGGAACGTTTGCGCTGTCAAGGTGGCGGCCCGGAAAATCTGTATTAAATACAGGCGACCGGCTCGAAGCGGTTTCTCGGGGGAATGGGCTTGTCCAGCTTTCGGCGGCATGATATAATCTCGTTCACCAAATGAATCATGTTCCGGCCGCACCCCCGGCTTGTTTTTCAGACAGAAGCGCGTGCAAACGATTCGGGATCAGGGAGGTGATAAGAAGGCTTCAGTTGAAGAGCCCACGAGTTCAGGAGCACCCAAGGAACCAGAGGAGTATATAGAGAAGGAGACTCATATGCCGGACATTTATATTGAGGAATGGCCGCCAAACGCTCCGAACGACCTGGTCAGGCAGGAGAGCGTTGTTTGGGCCGCGCGGATGATGGCCAATGCGGCTATTACGGCCCCAAGCCAGGGGGGCGTCCAGATGGCCGAATGCCATATTGTTTTCGGAGCCGAAGATCTGGATAAAGTTGCGCGAAAGATGGAAGAAGTGGCCCGGCTAAAACCGGATGACAATGCATGGAAAAGGATGTTCAAATATGAGGCGGCGATGGTACGGGAATCGGATGCAATCCTGTTCATTGGCGCTGTCTCGGCGCTTCAGCCGTTCGATACGGGCTGCGGATACTGCGGGGGGAGCGCCGGTTGCCAGTTCACTTACGAGCGACGAAACGCGCGATATGGGGTTTTGGATCTAACCGAGCCGGTGCATCCAAACTGGCTGGTGGATGGTCCGATGTGCACGATGAACGTGTACGCGATGGGTTGGGCTGTAGGCTCTGCGCTTATCATGGCAAACCGCCTTTTCGTTGATGCGCGCGCATTCATGTCGGTAGGGGTGGCGGGTCAGAAGTTAGGATACTGTCCCAAGTCCCCTGTAGTTGTCGGAATTCCCGTTGCCGCGAAGGGGAAAAGTCCGTTTGTTGACATTCTGCCGGATTACCACATGAATAACTTGTCTCGCGTAATCGACTCGCTGCGCGCGAAATATGTAATCTCGCGAATGGTTAACTGGCTGCCCTACCGGCAGTGGGATCCGCTCAATCCCGATAACAGCGAGAAGAAGGAGGACTGACATGGCGTATTTCAATGGAAAGAAGCTGGCCAACGATGGGCTTCTGGCGGCGGCACAGCAATGCGCCATGGCAGCGTTGAAGGCTCCCCAGTTGACCGGCACGACGGAGATGAAAATCGAGATTCTGACCGGCGAAGACATCGACCCGATCATTGAAATGCTCGGCATTCTTGGAGAAGACAACACCGTCTGCTTCGGCGACAATAAGACGTTGCAGTCGTGCAAAGACAAGGGGACGCTTCCGGTCATTA
The DNA here is from genome assembly GCA_003598085.1 of Candidatus Abyssobacteria bacterium SURF_5. Taxonomy (NCBI): domain Bacteria; kingdom Pseudomonadati; phylum Candidatus Hydrogenedentota; class Candidatus Abyssobacteria; species Candidatus Abyssobacteria bacterium SURF_5. The sequence goes on along the minus strand of QZKU01000009.1, from coordinate 6,232 downwards.
TGCTCATGGGCGGAACCGGCCTCGGCACCTCGACGCTCGGCTGGGACTGCGGCGCTTGCGGGTTCGCCACCTGTAAAGAGCACAATGCTTACGTTGCGGAAGAGCGGGAGAAGCCGAAGGATTTTACGAGACCAAGCGCATTTGGCACTCCCGGCCCGGTCTGTGTGTGGAAAGCAATAGACATAGGGATGGCCTTGGACTGGGCGGCGGCGACAGCTTCGCAGCTCAATATCGAGAACCGGGCGATGATGTCGGTTGGCGCGATTTCGCAGGCTTTGGGCTATCTCGAAGGATGCGAGATATCGATCGGGATGTGCCTGGGCCCGTGCGAGCCCGAAGTTTATTACAACCGGCCTTCGCTCAAGGCGCAGTATGACAAGGACCTGATCGTCACGTTCATGATGCGGGCGTTCCCGACGCACTTCATGGGGTTCCCGGGCGCCGGCGATCCTCGTATCAAGCACTCGGCCGATTGGGAGAATGATCCGCGTTATGTGCGCGTGGCGAAGCGCGAAGAGGCCGACCAGGAGAAGAAACAGGCAGGAATGGCGCGCGTGATGCAGTTGGTGATGGAAACCCGCGGCAAGATCGCCGAGCGGGCCTCTCAATAAGGACATATCGAATCCGGGGACATAAGAAATTATGTCCCCGGAGCATCGTAAAGGTCACAGCATTTAATCGGAAAGCGGGCGGCGGCCGCGCTCATCTATACCGCTCACCCGTTAATCATGAGAAGTTTGATGTCGTCGTTGGGACCGCACAGGCGCTCGAAAACATCGGGTAACTCTTCGATCGAGGCGGTTCCGCTGATGATAGGTTTGATGTCAATGCGCCCGTTGCCGACCAAGTCAATGCAATCGAGTACCTCTTGCATGTCACATCCGTATGAAGCCTGAAAAGCCAATTCGCGTACCAGCATGGTTGCAGGATTGAAGCCAACGTTTTCCAGACAGGTACCAAGCAGGAGCACCTTTCCCGCGAAATTCAGCAGATGAAAAGCCTCCTCGAGCACCGCTTGCTGTCCGGAACATTCGACGACAACATCAGCGCCGGGGTTTAGGACAGTGCGTGCGGTATCGGCGAGGTCTTCGTCGAGCGGATTCACCACGCGATCGGCCCACTGGGCCGCGACCTCGCGCCGGTGTGCGGACGGCTCGCTCACGACCAGCCCGCGAACTCCGAGATGACGAAGGTATGCGGCGGCAAATAATCCTATGGGTCCCGCTCCCGTGACAACCACGCCGTCCCGGTCTGTTATGCCGGCCAGTCGCACGCCGTGAACGCTGACGGCCATCGGCTCCATGCATGCGGCTTCGGCGAATGTCATTTGGCCGGGAATGGGGGCGAGCATCTCCTGTTTCGCTGCGATAAATTCACTGAACCCCCCTCGCAGGTCAGCGCGATTCGGGCAGATGTGATGTCTGCTTCGGAGACACCAGTGGCACCGACCGCACGGGACGCGCCCGAGCACGGCCACACGGTCGCCGGCGTGAAAATGGTCGACTCCGTCGCCGAGTTGCTCGATGGTTCCGGCCGATTCGTGTCCCATCTTTTGATTCGGGTTGAGAGCGCCGTACTTGTAAAGGTGCAGATCGGTTCCGCAGATGCCGCAGGCGGCGATTCTGACAAGGACCTCGTCGAGCGCGATTTTCGGTTCCGGCACGTCCTCGACTACGAGTTCGCGCGCATTTTTCAGGATGGCCGCTTTCATGCGAGCTTCCTTCCGTTTTTGGTTCAGGGTGAAGTACTGAGGGTTGCGCGCTCCCGCGAATGATATTCTTGCAGGCAGTTGACGGAGAGCTCGCCGGCTTTTATGGCTTCGATGGCGCTGACCATGGCGTGTGCGCCTGCGATTGTTGTAATGTAGGGGATGCGATAATCCACGGCCGCACGGCGGATGGCGATCTCATCGAAGGCCGATGTTTTTCCCAGCGGCGTGTTGATAATCAAGGCGATCTCTTTGTTCTTGATGTGATCGACAATATTTGGACGATCCTCGTTCACCTTGTAGACCGGCCTCACCTGAAGCCCTTCGTCTGAAAGAAAACGGGCGGTTCCGCGGGTGGCGAAGAGAGTGAAGCCGAGGTTCTGGAGTTTTCTTGCGGCAGAGACTATTTTCTTCTTGTCATTGTCGTTGACGCTGATGAGCACGTTCCCCTTCAGCGGGGCCATCGAGTTCACGGCCATTTGCGCTTTTGCGAAGGCGAGTCCGAAGCTTTTGTCGATCCCCATGACTTCTCCCGTCGATTTCATTTCCGGCCCGAGAATGGTATCGACTCCGGAGAATTTATTAAAGGGAAGGACCGCCTCTTTGACCGAAAAGTGGTTGAGCGCGATATCTGAAGGAACGCCGAGTTCTTTCAGTTTCCGGCCGATCATCAATCTGGCGGCCACCTTTGCCCAGGGAATGCCGGTCGCCTTCGAGACAAACGGGACTGTGCGCGACGCTCTCGGGTTTACTTCGAGAACGTAGATAGTGTCATTCTGAATGGCGAACTGGATATTGATGAGCCCGATCACGTTGAGGGCGAGCGCAAGCGCGCGTGTCTGCTCTTTGAGTGCGAGAATCTGCTGCGGCTTGAGTGTATGCGGGGGCAAAACGCATGCGCTGTCGCCGGAATGGACGCCGGCCAATTCTATATGTTCCATGATTCCCGCAACAATCACGTCATTGCCGTCGCAAACGGCATCGACGTCGATCTCAATGGCGTCATCGAGGAATTTGTCGACCAGGATCGGGTGATCGGGCGAGGCCTCGCGCGCAAGCGTCATGTAATCGCGCAGATGTTCGTCGTCGTAGGCAATAATCATCGCCCTTCCGCCGAGCACGTACGATGGCCTCACCAGCACGGGGTAGCCTATCCGATTGGCGATTCCCAAAGCGTCCTCGGTTGAAAAAGCCGTATCGCTCGGCGCCTGTTTCAGGCCGAGCCGGTCGAGTATTTGACGAAAGAGTTCTCTATCTTCGGCGACATCGATATGTTCAGGCAATGTGCCGATGATCGGGACGCCGGCCTTCTGAAGCGGGACGGCGAGTTTGAGCGGGGTTTGCCCGCCGAACTGGACGATAACGCCGTCGGGCTTTTCCTTGTCGCAAATGTTGAGAACGTCCTCGAGCGCGAGCGGCTCGAAATACAGCTTGTCCGACGTATCATAATCGGTGCTGACGGTTTCGGGGTTGCTATTGACCATGATGGTCTCGCAGCCTTCTTCCTTCAATGCGAAAGCGGCGTGCACGCAGCAGTAATCGAATTCGATACCCTGCCCGATGCGGTTGGGTCCGCCGCCCAGAATCATGACTTTCTTCTTTTCGGACGGCCTGACTTCATCCTCATCCGAATAGGTCGAATAGTAATAGGGAGTATAGGCTTCGAATTCGGCTGCACAGGTATCGACCAGCTTGAAGGTGGCCTCGACTCCCAGTTTTTTGCGCGCGCTCCGCACCGTCATCTCGTCCGATTCCCACAGATATGCAAGCTGGCGGTCGGAGAAGCCATGCTGCTTGGCATCCAGAAGAAGGGCGCGCGCCTCCGGGCTGCCGTTTTGGCCGGCCGCGCCGCGAATCATATCAAGGAGGGAGACGGGCGCGGACCGCAGGCGCGATTCTGCGTCCAGAATGTCCTTGATATTGTTGATAAACCACGGATCGATGCGCGTCAATTGATATATCTCAGCGATATCGAGTCCCGCCAATATGGCTTCGCGCAGATAGAAAATGCGTTCGCTCGTTGGCGTCCTGAGTCTTTCCCTGATGTGGTTGATTGTCTCCGGACCGGCGGCGCCGGCGGGATAGCGGACGTTCTTGCCGTCGCTGCCGAGGCCGTACCGGTCTATTTCGAGCGAACGCAGGCCCTTTTGCAGGGCCTCTTTGAAGGTCCGTCCGATGCTCATGGTTTCGCCGACGCTTTTCATTTGAATGGTGAGCGTCGGGTCCGAGCCGGGGAATTTCTCGAAGGCCCAGCGCGGAATCTTCACGACGCAGTAGTCGATGGTGGGCTCGAAGGAAGCCGGCGTCTGCTTCGTGATGTCGTTCGGGATTTCGTCTAGCGTATAGCCGACGGCGAGTTTAGCCGCGATTTTTGCGATCGGGAAGCCGGTGGCTTTCGATGCGAGCGCCGAGCTGCGCGAGACGCGGGGGTTCATTTCGATGACGACCATGCGTCCGGTCGCGGGATCGACGGCGAACTGGATGTTCGAGCCGCCGGTATCGACTCCTATCTCGCGGATGACAGCTGCGGCGGCATCGCGCATCGCCTGGTATTCCTTGTCGGAAAGCGTCTGCGCGGGAGCGACCGTGATGCTGTCGCCGGTGTGAATGCCCATTGGGTCGAAATTCTCGATCGAGCAGATGATGACGACGTTGTCGGCGCCGTCGCGCATGACCTCGAGCTCGTATTCTTTCCAGCCGATGACGGATTCCTCGACCAGGACCTCACTGATGGGGCTGGCATCGAGCCCCCATTTCACCATGCGCTCGAACTCATCGCGATTATAGGCGATGTTTCCGCCGGTCCCGCCGAGGGTAAAAGAGGGCCGGATGACGACGGGGAATCCGATGGCATCGATTTGAGCCATCGCTTCTTCGATTGAATGGCAGAAATAGCTTCTTGGCAGTTCGAGCCCGATTCGGTTCATGGCCTCTTTAAAGAGAGAGCGGTCTTCCGCCTTTTGAATGGCCGGCAGCTTTGCCCCGATCAATTCGACGTTCCAGCGGTCGAGGACGCCCATCTGGGCCAGGTCGACCGCCAGGTTCAGGCCGGTTTGGCCCCCGATGGTGGGCAGGAGCGCATGAGGGCGTTCGCGCTCGATGATCTTCTCAAGCACATGGGGAACGAGCGGCTCGATATAGGTGCGGTCGGCCATCTCGGGATCGGTCATGATCGTGGCGGGATTGCTGTTCACCAGCACGATGGTATAGCCTTCTTCCCGCAGCGCCTTGCAGGCCTGCGCGCCGGAATAATCGAATTCGCAGGCCTGGCCGATGATGATCGGGCCGGACCCGATTATGAGTATTTTTTGGATGTCATTTCGTTTTGGCATAGAGAATGAAAAGAGTGGGCGCCTCGGCATTCGAGCCGAAGCCGCAGGACCGGCTCAGTCGCCGAATTTGAAACCACACCCCGGCACAATTGATTCCTCTTTCGTGCGCGGATATTTGCGGCATTGTGGGGGCCGAATCGAGTAGATTGCGCATCCGGTACCATCATAAAAAGGACAGTTAAAAGCCAATTTGCAGCATCCGCCGCACCGCCGGCAGGCGCCTTTCCGATTGGCGTCAATGGGCAAAAAGGCGGTAAACGTCCTCTTGACTTTCAGACCGAGAGATTTTGTGGGGTCGCCATTCATCACATGGATTTCCCTGCCGCCTCACACATCTTTTCAACTATAGCATATGCAATCTGAGGCGGTCAAGGACGATGTGGCTTAAAACGCGGGAATGTTTTGGGCCGCGCCGGGGTCGAAACCAGCGGATCCCCAAGCCTGTTACGGCTGGAAAAAGAAGAGGGCCCCGCTCGCATGCAGGGCCGGATCAAAGCTCATACAGACTAACTCCGCCCAGATACTCAATCGGATCCTGGATGAGGAACCGCCTGATTTCGGGCGAGTACCAGCGCGCGCGGTAGTACTAGAGGCCGGAGCGTTCTTCAAGTCGACATAAGGCCAATTTTCTCAGCTCATTTTCTTGAAAAACAGAGACTGAAGTGCTGCCACATCTTCATCTCTGATATTCCATATGAACTTGATATATTGCTTGGTGTCTCGTTTCCGATGCCCAGTTATCGCTAAGTATGAGGGATGATTTGTAATTTCCTTTATTCTGTCCCAAGATAGGGATTTAAGCATCAGGCTCATATAGATACCATCATTTGTCACTATGATATCAGAACACAAGAAAATAAGAATAGAAGAAATATCGATTAAAATCAGAAGCAAGAGGAATGGAAACGGCACCGAGAAGGGTAGATTTTTCAATATTAATATCGCCAATACGCCTATTATGGGGGCCAATATTTTAATTGTGATTCTCACCGGAAGTATAAGTTCTGAATTCCTTCTAACAATTGACGTCTTGTAACAGCCAATGATGATCAAGCAAAGACAGAATAACATCAAAATTATTGCAATTGTTATTAGAGTAATGTCAAGAAATTTCTGTAAAATGCTCTTTTCTTTGGTCTTTGTCTTTAAAGGTGCGAAGCGAATCAGCAGTAGTAGGCGTTGTGGGAATGTG
>QZKU01000008.1 GCA_003598085.1 Candidatus Abyssobacteria bacterium SURF_5 | reverse complement strand
ATACCCTCTGCGACATTGCTCTATTCCTCTTTCACCATAAAAACCCTGTCTTTGTGCCCTTTCACTCACTTCCGAATGTCGGGTTGCGGAATCGCTGACTCCTGAACCCGCCACTTGACAAAGAGCGTATTTTTCTGCTATTCTAATAAAGTTAACTTGGTGCTAGTGCTTTTTCTGTTGGAGGATTATCATAACAATGGCTACGTTTTCGCCCAAACGGGATGACATAGAAAATAAGTGGTATCTGATCGATGCTGAAGGGAAAGTGCTCGGCCGGTTGGCAAGCGAAACTTCCCGGCTTCTCCAGGGCAAACACCGCCCGAAATATTCTCCGCACATGAGTCTCGGCGATCATGTGATTATCGTAAATGCCGAAAAGGTGAAGGTGACCGGCAAGAAACCCTTGCAGAAAATCTATCGGCACCACACCAGTTGGCCGGGCGGTTTGAGAACGAAAGTTTATCGGGATGTGCAGCGGGATTTCCCCGAACGCATCATTCATGTGGCAGTCAAAGGAATGCTCCCGCGCAACAGGCTTGGCCGCGCCATGGCCAGAAAACTGCGCGTATACGCAGGCCCAAGCCATCCCCATGAGGCCCAGAAACCCGAACAAATTACACTTGTTTAATCGCTTAGAGGAGGACTACATAGTTGGCTCAACAGCAGGTTTATTCAGGCACCGGGAGGCGCAAGTCTTCTCTCGCACGCGTAAGGCTGCAAAGAGGCGCGGGAAATTTTACCGTCAACGGAGCTTCTCTCGATGATTACTTCCGCCGCGAAACGCTGTCAATGATCATCAGACAGCCTCTCGAGGTCACACAAACCGTCGGACAATTTGATGTGTTCGCAAATGTGGAAGGTGGGGGACTATCCGGTCAGGCGGGAGCCCTGCGCCACGGAATCGCACGCGCTTTGCTCGAATATAACCCTGAGCTTCGCGCGGCCCTGCGAAAGGGCGGTTATCTTACGCGCGATCCCCGCATGAAGGAACGCAAGAAGTACGGACAGAAAGGCGCTCGCGCTCGCTTCCAGTTCTCCAAGCGCTAATCGCCTCCCCAACGGCTCATTCAAGGCATTCGACGAATTTCGTCGGGTGCCTTTTTCGTTTCTATTCAAGGCGATGGGGACTGTCCCAAGACAAATTCGCCTGCTCGCTGAGCGTAGCGAAGTCCCGCGTCCCCGCGGGATAGATTCAGGGCTGTCCCTCATCGCTAGGATCCAGCCGACTCAATCGCCGGACAGTCTCTCGGTCCCCGTTGTTGTAAGCGCGCGATTCGTCTCTCCCGCAGATAAATGAATTGCGCGACGCCTACACCGGAGATTTTCACTTCTTTGAAACATTCGCCGGCAGCGACCGCGCCACAGCCCCGATATCCACATTGCCGCCCGAGAGGATAATTCCTATTCTTCTTCCCGGTATCGCGCCGCGCCTCCTGAGAAGGACCGCAAGCGGAACCGCCGACGACGGCTCAATGACCACCTTCATCCGCTCCCACACCAGCAGAAGAGCTTCGGCAATCAATTCCTCCTCCGCCGTGATGATGTCGCTCACCAACTGCTTGATTACCGGAAACGTGAGGGTGCCGACGCCGGTTCTCAAACCATCCGCGATTGTGACAGGATCGCCTGCGGGAAGAATCTTTCCGGCCTGCAGCGAACGCGCAGCATCGTCCGCGTTTGCGGGTTCCGCGCCTATCACCTTCGTCGCCGGCGAGATTGAGGAGAGAGCAATAGCCGTGCCGCTCAACAGTCCGCCGCCGCCGATCGGAGCAACGACCGCGTCAAGATTCCCCACCTCCTCGCACAGCTCCAGGGCGGAGGTCCCCTGCCCCGCCATCACGTCATAATTGTTGTAAGGATGAACCTCTACTGCGCCGGTCTGCCTGACGATCTCCGCCAGCCCCTCCTGTCGTGCCGCCAGCGTCGGCTCGCAAAAAACAATCTCGGCGCCATAACCGGCGACCGCGTTCTTCTTTATCCGGGGCGCCGTGCGCGGCATCACCACGTACGCCGTTATGCCGCGTAATCGAGCGGCAAGCGCCACCGCGGCCGCATGATTCCCGGAGGAATGAGTGGCCACGCCCCTGGAAGCATCCTCGGGAGATAAGGAGAAAACCGCATTGGCCGCTCCCCGTATTTTGAACGAGCCCGTCTTCTGAAAATTCTCGCACTTGAAGTAGATGTTCGCATCGCACAGGCGGTCGAGCGTAGCGCACGTGAGTACCGGCGTCCGGTGGATAACATTCTGAATCCGCTGAGCGGCGGCGCGGATATCATCAATGGTGGGCTCAGGCATGAAATTTCACCCGCCCCTCCAGATGCAGCAGACCCAACGCAACAACGGTCGCCCAGGCAAGCACCTTGAATTCGCCTGCGGCAAGCGCGTTCTCAACTTCATTTCGAGTCAATAGCAGCAGCTTCTGCTCTTCAAGATCGTCTGAGTCTATCTCAGCAATCTCTTGCGCTTGCAGCGCGAGAAACAAGTGAGCTGTGCCTGCTCCCCTGTTTCCGTCTACCGGAAGATGTCCGAGCGCCACCCATTCCGAAGCCTGATAGCCAGTCTCCTCAAGAAGTTCCCGGCGCGCCGCCATCAGTGGATCCTCGCCTGCATCGATGTACCCGCCCGGCGGCGCCAGACACAGTCCCTCGACTGCGTACTTCGTCTGCCGAAAACAGAGGAATCTGCCCTGATCGGTAACTGCAAGGATGTTCACGTAATCAGGCGTGACCAGCCACGGCCAGTCATGAAGCATCCGCCCGCCCGGCAGCTCGATGTCGTGATGCTCTACCCTCAGATATCTCCCTTCGTCTAGAACCACCCTCCGCGCATGCGTTTTCCATTGCCGCATCATGAATCCTCCCTGGCAGCCGGACGAATGAACCCGAATAATGCCCGGCATTGTCGTGCCTCATTCTACTCCGAAGGCAACCTGCATGCAAGATTCGCCAATCCGATTGTATTTGCGGCAAAGAGTGGATAGAATGGTTTTCTTGAAGACCACATGATTCTGCATCTGAACCGGCAGGGAGGTTCCTATGTCTCGACGACAGAAAAGCAACTTTACGACTGCGCAAGATTTTGGCTGCGACACGAGCCGTCTCGACATGGTTGCGAAAGCGATTGAGCAGGATGCCGCACGCGGCTTGTACGATGGAGCGGTCTTTCTCGTCGCGCGCGGCGGCAACATCGTCATGCACGAAGCGATCGGCCATTCGGATTTGGAAAAGAAGCGCACTGCTCATCTCGATGATGTTTTCTTTATCATGTCCATCACTAAACAACTCACAACCACATTGGTCCTGATGAGGATCGACCGCGGCGAACTTTCGCTGAACACCAGGATTTCCGATATCATTCCTGAATTCGGCAAAAAAGGGAAAAAGAACATCACCGTCCGGCATTTGCTGACGCATATGAGCGGAATCTCCATCGAGATGCCACCGGGTCTGCCCCTCGAACAGGTCGGTAATCTCGAAGCCTATGTCGCCGCCGCATGCGAACAACGGCTGCTTGTCTTACCCGACAAGGGCGTTTCGTACAATCCATTCACCGCGCACGCGTTGCTGGCGGAGGTTGTCCGCCGTCTCGATGGAGGAAAGCGGCCGTTTCGCGAGATGCTGGCGGAGGACCTTTTGAAGCCGCTCGGCATGAACGATACCGCCATGGGATTGCGCCCGGACCTTGTCGACCGGAGAGTGCCCGTGGTCGTACGGGATACTACTCCGGGACTCTTCGAGCCTGCTCTGCTCGAAGCGACCAACATCCTCTTTGCAGAGGATACCGAGATTCCTGCAGGCGGGGTTTTTTCCACTGCAATGGACATCTACCGCTTCTCCGAATTGTATAGACGCGGCGGAGAGGTTGGCGGAAAGCGTTTCCTTTCCCCTGCAATCGTTCATCTGGCTACAAGCAACCATACCGGAACTCATCGGAACGATCTCTTTGATTATGCGCGGGAAGAGCACGGATGGCCGGAATTCCCTGCCTATCTTGGATTGAGTTTCTTTTTACGCGGCGAAGGAATCTTCCCCACACCGCTCGGACTGACGACGTCGCCGGGAACGTTTGCGGGACTCGGCGCCGGCTCGACCCTTTTCTGGGTCGACCCCGAACGCGATCTCACTTTCGTGTGTCTGACTGCCGGACTTCTGGAGGAAGCGGCGAGCGTTCAGCGGTTTCAGCGACTGTCGGACCTGGTGGTCGCCGCAGTCGTCCAGTAAACGTCTCACCGGCCAAACGACGTCATCCGGATGAGACTGTCTTTTCAATAGAAGGTGCCTTGCATGAGAGACGCGGAAAGAAACGAATTTGCGGAAACCATTTTCTGGGGCGGCGATATAATCACCGTTGATGATGCCAATCCGACCGCCGAGGCCCTTGCCGTCGCAAACGGAAAAATTGTGGCCGTCGGAGACCGCGAACAGGTGCTCGAATTCAAAGGGCCGGCTACAGAAACGATAGACCTGCAAGGTAAGACCCTGATGCCCGGTCTCGTCGAGCCTCACAGCCACCCCGTCATCAGCGCGCTTCTCTATGATTGGATCGACGTGAGTGGATTCACCAATGCAAGCGGCGCGGAGGTGATAGAAAAGCTGAAACAGGCGGCGGAACGAGCTAAACCGGGAGAGTGGATCGCCGCCTTTGGATACGATCCCATCCTCATTCGCGACCTCAAGGCTTTGAGCGCCGATCTGCTCGACGAGATATCCCGCCGGAATCCAATCTTCATCATGATCCAGAGCATGCACACGGTCTACGTGAACCACCTGGCACTCGAGATCGCCGGAATCACAGACGACTCGCCCCAGCCGGAGGGCGGCATTTTTGTCAAGGACAAATCCGGACGCCTGACCGGAATGATTATCGAACAGGCGGCTATCGCCTCCGTTATGATGCCGATCCTTCTTGAATCACAAGCAAAGGGTTTCGACCTCATCGAGAGACAGATTCAGCGGTATGCCAAAGCGGGATATACAACCGTAGGCGCTATGGGGGTCTTCCCGGTATTCCTGAACTGGCAGAACATTCTGAGAGAACTTGTCGAGCGCGATGATTGCCCGATACGAATGACCATTGTTGAGAAGGCGACCGATCTGGAGCAAGGTATTACCGTCGATTTAGGTTCAGCAAGCGACCGCCTCAGGTCCGGCGGCGCGAAGTTCTGGTACGACGGCTCCTTCGGCACCGGCAATGTCTATCTGGATAAGCCGTATCTGAACAGTAGACTGATGCAGCAAGGTCTGGGAATTCCGGAAAACACCAGCGGTTATCCGACAATGTCGAAACAGAAGTTGAAGGAACTGGTTCGAAAATATCACGATCAGGGCCGGCAGATAGTCATTCATGGACAGGGCGACCGCGCGATCCGCGACATGATCGATGTGTATGAAGCTGTCCTCGCCGAGTCGCCAAGACAGGACCATCGCCATCGCATCGAGCACGGTGGCCTGTTCCCCATCGACCAGATGGAACGCGCCGCGCGTCTCGGCCTGACCGCGAGCTGGCACGTCGACTACATCTATTACTATGGCGAGGCGCTGCGCGATGAAATCATCGGGTCCGAACGCGCGCGCATCTCATATCCTGTCGGCGCGGCCGAAAAAAGGGGCCTCCTCAATTCCCTCCACAATGACTCGCCAATGTATCCGGTCGAGCCGTTCCGGCTCATACAAACAGCGGTCACGCGAAAGACTCGCAATGGCGAAACTATCGGAGAGGAGCAGGCTCTCTCCGTCGACGAAGCCATCAAGGCTGTCACGATCAATGCCGCATGGCAGCTCTTTCTGGAGGATAAAGTTGGAAGCCTGCAAGTCGGCAAACTCGCCGATATGGTGGTATTGTCGGAAAACCCGCGCAAGATCGAGCCCGACCGCCTCGACCAGATCCGCGTGATCGAAACGTATCGCGATGGCCGCCGCTTTCGCTTTCAATAGAGGTTGAACGAGATCAAATGGGACGGGTTTCGGACGAGGAGAAGACACCCGCTAGTACTTGCCCAACAATTTATTGATCCATTTGTGGATGGAATGGAAGGAAAGGCCGGGGATCACGTACATCACGGCGCATGACCCATAGCACACGTTCAAACCTTTCTCGCGGGCTAACTCCAGCGCCTCAGGCGTTTCACAGTCCATGTGAATCCACACGTTCCTGATCCCCGCATCCGCCGCCTGCGCAACCCAATTCCTTGTTTCTTCCTTCGGCACTTCAATAACGACTGCCTCGACTCGTTCCGGCAGCGATGCAAGATCAGAATACGCGTTGTCGCCATCGATGGAGGGCGCGCCGGGATCAATCGGAAAAACCTTCTTGCCCGATTTCTTGAGCGCATTGTAAGTGATTTTCGGGAAGTCCATCTTCGCCGAGTGCCCGATTATCGCATAGCTCGTCGCGGTCCAGAAGTTTTCATAATTCGATGGCATCTTCTTCCCCCTTCGCTTGTGAATACGAGAGAGAGCTCACTGCATGCGTTCGGATGGCGACTTCGCTTCTTCGGCAGCGCTTTTCTTCATTTCCTCTTCGCGCAAGGCTCTCCTCAATATTTTCCCAACCAGCGTCTTCGGAAGCTCGGGCCGAAATTCCACCTGCGTCGGCACCTTGTAGCGGGTTAGGCGTTCGCGGCAGAAATCGATTATCTCCTTTTCCGTCGCGGTCTCGCCGTCCTTCAGCACAATATAAGCCTTGACCGTTTCGCCGCGATACTGGTCGGGTATGCCGACGGATACGGCTTCCTTCACCTTGGGATGCTCAAACAGCACCTCGTCGATCTCGCGCGGGTAGATATTGAAGCCGCCAGCGATTATCATGTCCTTCTTCCGGTCAACAATATAGAAATAACCGTCGGAATCCATTCGTGCTATGTCGCCCGTATACAGCCAGCCGTCTCGCAGGCATGCGGCTGTTTCGTCCGGCCGGTTCCAGTATCCTTTCATCACCTGCGGACCGCGCACGACAAGTTCGCCTGCTTCGCCCATGGGAAGCTCGCGCTCGCCGGTTTCAAGGTCCATTATTTTGGCGTCGGTGTCCGACATCGGGATGCCGACGCTCCCCGCCTTGTGAGGACCGAGATAGGGATTGGAATGCAGGCCCGGCGAAGTCTCGCTCATGCCGAATCCCTCGAGGATCACTGCGCCCGTTTTCTTCTCGAATTGCTCCATCACTTCGACCGGCAGCGGCGCCGCCCCGCAATTGACGCTCTTGATCGAATCAAGCTTGTACTCGCTCAGGCGCGGGTGGGAATTGATCGCGACCAGGATAGTAGGAACGGCTGCAAATAGCTGAGGCCTGTACTTGTGCAACGCTTTTAACGTCTCATTCACGTCGAATCTCGGCAACAAAACCATGGCGGCGCCCACGCGAATGTAGCACAGCATGCTGCACAACCCGTATACGTGAAAGAAGGGAAGCACGCACAACACCGTGTTCTTGCCGGGCTCGATATCGGGAGCGCGCCAGATAACGTTTTGGTCCACGTTGGCCACCATGTTTCGATGGGTGAGCATCACGCCTTTCGAGATGCCTGTCGTTCCGCCCGTATATTGCAGCATGGCGATATCGTCGTGAGAGGCGGCGTCTGTAATATTGTCTGGCGGAGTCTTCAGCAAATCCTTGAACCACAACACGCCCGGCAGATTTTCGACCTGCGACTTGACGCCTTGCTTCCGCAGCCTCCACTTGAAGACGACCTTGGCGATCATCGGCATCTCCTCCGCCATGCTCGTGATGATCACGTACTGCAGTTTGGTCTTCTTCCAGATGTTCTTAATGCGACCAAACATGAGGTCGAGGCACACAACCGCCTTGGCGCCCGAATCGTTGAATTGATGCTCGAGTTCACGCTCGACGTACAGCGGATTCGTTGGAACTACAATCGCCCCGAGTTTCAGGATGGCGAAGTAGCCGATGACAAACTGCGGAGACGTCGGAAGCATCAGAGCAACCCGGTCCCCCTGTGAGATTCCCAGATTCTTGAGCGCGGCGGCAAATGCATCGACGCGGGCGCCCAGTTCGGAGTATGTGTGCCTGGCGCCGTAGAAAATCGTGGCGGTATTCGCGGGAAACTTGCGACGCGCGTCTTCCAGCATCTGATAGATCGTCATCCTCGGATAATCGAGCGATTTGGGGACGTGCTTGTCGTAGAATTTAAACCACGGGTGAGCGTCCATCGAAGGATTCTCTTGCATCATTTCATGTTTCCAGATCGTAAACCCAGAGGGACCAAAACGCGAGCCGTATTCTAACATACGAATTTCTGAATACGCAACCGGCGGAAAAACGCTCATCTGATCGCCATGCGTTCGAGGTGGTGCAGGCAGCGCATCAGGCTCTCGGACGATTGGGCCGCCGCCTCGGGGCGCCAGCCGCTCAACTCGTCAAGAACGAATTGGATCATGCGCGAATTGTACGCCGGCCCGACCTCTCGGTAGCTCCTGAGGCTCGGGACCATATCTGCGCGGATATCTTTTCGGCGCGACTTTTTCGCTATCTCCACCAGCGTGTGTTTCGGGTCATGAAGACTTTCAGGATCGCGAGGGATCATCGAATAGCGGACATTGAGGCAGTGGGCCAGGCGCTCGTGGTCGGCGAGAAGCCACGCCTCGATCTCCCTCACAACCACCCGGAAACACATATGCGGAGCGGGCTCAGGCAGCCACACGTCCAAAAGAGTGGGCGCGCAATCCGCATCGTGATCGAGGTCAACGAGAACTAACCAGGGAGCGCTGCAAGCAGCGAGGTTGTAAGCGTCCATCTGTTTTCGAAGAAATGATTTTCCGTGCTTGCCATAGATCGGGCCGGGCACGGCGCCCGCCCAGCGAATCAATCGTCGCAGCACGGCTTCATCGATAAGGCCTTCTACAGCGCCGGAAATTGTAACAGCCTTCGGCATCAGTACAGCTCAGTCTCCAAAAAGCATCAACTGTTCGACCTTCGGCGGGCGGGTGTGCGGCATGACGGCATCCGCGAGAGGCGAGCCTCCCTGAAGGAGAGCCTTGACTTCCTCGAAGCTGCTCGCGGGGGTGACGGACGTCCCTTCGCCCGGCTGAAACAGGAGCACCTCGTCCAGCCCGATGCCTTCATCGCGTAACAACTCATTCGAATGAGTGCTCAGCAGTATCTGCCGGCCGTAGCGGCGCTGTACGCGCGCAAACATCTGCGGGATTAGGCGTACAACCTCAGGGTGCAGCGAAAGTTCGGGCTCCTCCATGAGCAGCGGACCCGTCCCATCCAGCATCGCCCACAGAAGCCCCAACAGGCGCAAAGTTCCATCTGAAAACTGCTCCTCGGTCTGCCACGCCGCCTGCGAGCGCCAATGCTCGTACCTGCCGCGCAGGTGCGGCCTGCCCTGCTCATCCCGCCACAGCTCGAGTTGTTTGAGCTGAGGGACGGCGACATGCATCGCATCCACGATCTTCCGGAGACGCGCGTCGCGTATGCTTTTGGGAACTCGCGCTATCTGCTCGAGAAAATCGCTCCCGAGCGATTCTTCGCGGCCGGATATGCGCTCGGGCTCGCGCATCAGCTGCGGAACGATGTGAAGGTAATGGATCGAGGCGAAGAAATCGGCCACCTCGCGAAACGGTTCATTCGCATGAACCTGTTCGAGATACGTCTGCGTCAGCCGTTGCGGATCGCTCCTGTCCTTCTGGTTCGGACGGATAAGGATATTCTTTCCGTTCCTCGAAACTTTTTCCTGTCTGACGATCGGCCCCCGCGTCCTATCCTGATTCAGACTCAAATCGTATTCCCACAGCGAGGGCTCGTCTCCGGTTCCTATGTGAGCCTTGATCATGATATCGGATGGGCGCTGCGCTGACAGAGAGCGCAGGCTTGCAATTCCACGCCGCCTGCGAACCGCCTCCTGAAAACCGCCGCCGACCGACACCACGTCGTGGAGAAAGCGGAACACGTCGAGGAAATTCGATTTGCCAAGCGCGTTCGCCCCTATGAGCAGAACCCGGCGCTGCAGCTCGACTTCGACCCGCGAGAAATTGCGCCAGTTCGCTATTGTGATGCGGGTGAACCGGAGCACCTTGTTCTTCGGAGTGCCCATTCTTATTCTCTCCGGAATAAATGCAGAGACTTGTCAAAGTAAAGCATAGTGCGGCGGAGCCGCAACCAAACTATTTGAAGCACGAATTTCACGAATTCGACGATCCCCGATCGGAGTCGAGAACATGATTACACGAATGTAGGGGCGGGCCCATGTGGCCGCCCGGCAGCGCTTTTCAGGTAACGGGGTGGCGCGCCGCATGATCTTCGGCAATGCGTCGGAGCATGCCGGGCCTCGGAGCTGACGTCGCAAACAATAAAATTGAAATCCCGAGAAATAACCACCACTCCCCCATCCGCATCGCCAGGAATGCGACGATGAGGCCCAGCAGAACAGGAACTTCAGATAGCGCCAGCATGATGTAGAAATACCGGGTGTATCTTTCTATGATCGCATCGATGCCCGGACTGTTCCGATAGGATTCCTCATTGGCAAAAAATCTGCTTTGCACCCAGAATTTCGCCGCGGCGGCGATGAGAGATATCATCAGAAAAAGAGGTAGTATCGGGAACGGCAAAGGCCGCGGCGTATTGCCTCTGGTAACGATGAAAACAACAACGGCATATGCGGGCATGGCGGCAACAAAAGAGAAATAGCTGAGCCACAGGGTTTTGGCAAGCGTGCTGAGTTTCGCTTCGTCTGCAGGATCAAGCATGGTTTCCCCTCTTCTGCATTCACTGGATAGTTGCGTTCTCAGAAGGTTTGCATCGGATTCATGTGAATAAAATAACAGTTACGGCCGCTCGAAGTCAATGGTATGGCTTCATTCCCTTTGTCTATGCTCGTCCATGCCGTCCCTGTAGAAGTCGCCCCTTCACACAGTTCCTCTGGTCTTCTGTAGGGGCGACCCGGTGGGTCGCCCGAAAGTCTATTCCTCGTTCTCTCTCTAGAAATGGATTTCAAATGCTCGTTTGCCGAGAAAAGGTTTTGGTGTTTTGGATAGGCAGGAACAAGAACAGCAGGAGAAAACGCGTGCCTTTAGTTTATTGGTGGTTCGCTTTTCCGTCTGCCGAAACAGCCGCAGCATTGCTCTTGCAGATTTCAGGTCTTGGTACGCCCTCTAGTTCTTGCTCGCGTGAACCTCGAAAATGATGTCCCCCAGTTTCACCTTGTCGTGGTCCTTCAGCTGCGCATTATACTCGGGCTTGTCATTCACCCATATCGGCAGATTCGAGTCGCGCCGCAGATATGCGTGCATGTTGCCGCCCACGCGCACAAAGGAAAGGGTGCAGTTGAAATCAAGCGAAGGATGCTTGATATTGATATCGGCGGTCGGCGACGGTCCGAGCGTAAGGAGTTTTTTCTTAACCTGTCTTTTCGAAAGCTCTATCTTCGCTTCTTCCGCCACCGTTCCGGCTATCGGTTCGAGCGACAAAATGACCCGGCGCTGGAGCAGCAAATAAGCGCCGGCAACACTGGTCCCGATGACCAAGCCGATCGCCAGTACGAGAAAGCGGAAGTTCGCCTTGACAAAGGCCACGAGGGCCGGCGGAGACTCCTCCGGCTCGATCGTCTCAGGGACGATCAACGCTATCGGTTCGCCGCAGTAAGGGCATTTGCCAATTTCGCCGGTGTGATAAGCAAAAAAGACCCGGTTGCAGGCGGGAGAAAAAAACGAGACGAACTGGCTTTCGTCCACGCTCGTCCCGAGAACTCTCTTCTGCTCGATGCCCAGCATCATGGGAAACCCGCAGTACGGGCACATTCCCTGTTTCGCCGTCGCCTCAGCCACGAACAGAGTGCTGCAGCTCGGACACGTGAACCAGTCAAAGTTCTCCTTGTCCACCTTGACGGCCACTTTTTCCGCGGGATTGAAGATTTCACCCGCTATCATCGTCCAGAAAAATATGCCGGTTCCGAGTAACAGCAGCCCGGCTATGATCCCCTTTTTCACGATGGCCACCCCCTCCCTTCGTGAAAGGCCCCGCCGCACCTGCATCCCCAAGTGTATAAATTTTACCGCATAATTTCGTTTCCGTCAATAAGTTGCATGCAATTTTCTGGCCATTTCCAGTCTTTTTTGCCGTTTTTGCCGGCAAACGACCGATCGCGGTTACCTCCAATCAACCTTCCCTCTTTCGTAGCGCAGGCATCCTGCAACCTTCCCACCCCTCCGACCGGTAGGGCCGAATTCATTCGGTCTTCTCCCCATCCAGTAATCCAGAATCGCCAAACCTCTCAACGACAAAAGACCCAGGAACCAAACCCGATAGTGTATAATGGAAATCCCGTGCAAGCGGATTTGGGCGAGAATGTCTTGTCGATAGGTGCGCATTAGTTCCGCGGAGGGGCATCCCGCCTGTGGCGGGACCATGCCCAAAATGGTGCGGCGAAGCGTCAGGTCTTCAATTGACCAAATGTAGGGGCACGGCGGGCCGTGCCCGGAAAATGACACAATTAACACCAAACAGAAAGGAACACGAAATGATTGCTGTCATCGCGAAGGTCCCCGTCAAACCGGAACTGAAAGACGAGGCCATAAAAGAGGTGAAACTGCTCATGGCCCACGTGGCCAAGGAAGAGGGTACCCTCCACTACACGCTAAACATCAATCCGAACGAGCCGAACACGCTGGTATTCATGGAGCGCTACAAGGATGTCGACGCGCTGAGCGCGCACGGATCGAGCCCGCACTTCATGGAGTTCATGGGCAAGGCCATGTCGTTCGCGAGCGGCCCGCCCGATATCGTCACGCTGGACGAAATCCATTCGATCTAGCGCGCTTCTTGTCAGCGGATTTTCACGGTGCATTTTTTCGACTGACATTGAACGCCGTCATAAATGAATGTAGGGGCGGCCCCGCGTGGCCGCAACCAAGATTCTTTGAACACGAATTAGACGAATGTGCGCCAAGGAAGCATACAAGTTCTTACCAGTGAAAGTCTGGTCTGGACAAAGGGTAGCCGCCAGTCCAGCACCGAATCTCACATGTAGGGAGGCG